>JAKATV010000063.1 GCA_021818565.1 Planctomycetota bacterium | reverse complement strand
GATATCTGCGGGTACCAGTAGTTTCCCGGCGTCTGACAATCCGACGGGAACGCACCGCGATCATTAACCGAATAGGCGATCGCCGCCAATGAAAGTTGATGCAGATTCGACAGACATGTGGTAACGCGGGCGTACTCCTTCGCACGACCCAGCGAAGCTAAGGTAATGCCGGTCAGGATCATGATGCTCACCAATACCACCAGCAGCTCGATAAGTGAAAAGGCCTTGTATCGCATTGCGCTTCGCATAATAAATGCCTCCTTTAAACTAATTGCTCTCTTCCATTAATCTCCTTATTTGACACATACAAAAGTATGTATACATACGCAATGTTTTCACCACACAACCTTCTATCCTCTCCGGCAGGCATTATTGCCCTACTATTAGTCCATGATATTGCGATGGCGGTTATACTTGCTGCGCGTCGTGGCTTGGTCGCTACACTGAATCATAAAATCGGTAAACGCCGGATGCCGCCCCGGCTCCGAATTTCGGAACACGACGGTTTGACTGGGTAAACTCGCCTGGGAGGTTTCCCGGGTGGAGGGGTTTCCGGACAAGACAATTTTGATACAGGCCGCCATGAATGATACTCCGCTTAAAACATCCAACGGATTACATCAGCGACCTCCCTGTCACGTCAACATATATCTATTCGGCTACACGATAGCTCGCGGATAACTTAAAACCGGTGAAAATGTGTTAATTTTGTGATAAATACGTCACGTTTATCGCCGTAGCGTCCCATATTGTCGCAGGTTCATATATAATGTCCTCTAATGGTGCCCCAATAAATTGCTATCGGCAAGGAAATCCGCTATACCCCATCTTTATGAATCCGCCACCGCCAACAACGTCTCATAATCAAATGTGCCGCATAGAAAATCCCGGGAAAGCTTTGCTCTGGGCGGGTATCGTCGTCATGGCGATTTTGGAATTGCTGCTCCTGTTGGCCGTGCAACATATTCTCTCCGGGCCATGGGCGGAATTTGGCAGATTTATTCGGGTGAATTTTACACCGCTGATTTGGTCTGGTTTTTTGCCGTTTCTTCTGGGAGCGCTAAGCCAATGGGATCATTTCAATTGGCTCAAAGCGTATCGCTTTCGTCTGGCTATCTTATGGCTCTGGTCGGTGCCGGCGTGGTGCTTTTTTGATTGGATCAATTTCTATTTTATGGTGGATCCCGCCACCGGCCTGCACGCGTGGAACTACCAGGGGATTCCCGCCAATCATGTGGATCGATTTGCCGGTTATCTGCTGGCTTTTGCTGCTATCGCACCGGCCATGCTGCTGACTGCCGAATTATGGATGCGACTGGGCTTGAAAAAATGGAATTCCCGCCGAGGCGTGCGCATCAAACCAATTGTGCAGATAGTCTGCTTTCTCCTGGGAATGGGGTTTTTCGCCGGGCCGTTTATTGAGCAAAGCCCCATCGCGGATCTGATGCTATGGGTGAGTTGGATTTTTCTTTTGGACCCGGTTAATTATTGGGCCGGCCGGCCCAGTATTATCGGCGATTGGATCGCCGGTCGCTGGGGACGCACTTTCGCCCTGATGTTCGGCGGTTTAACCTGTGGCTTTCTCTGGGAATTCTGGAATTACTGGGCCTTGGCTAAGTGGACCTACCATCTTCCGTTTCTGGGCGGGTGGCAACACATTCGATATTTTGAGATGCCCGTGCCGGGATTGCTTGGATTTCTATCCTTTGGCGTGGAAATCTGGGTCATGTGGCAGTTTAGTTTGCTGGCGCTGCATCGCTTTGTGGAAGGCGAAGAGCAATCCGAACAAATGAATCTGTATCGTTGCGTATAGAATATAAAATCGGAACCCTTATGTTTAGTAGGGCGCCGCTGACGGGGATGACAAGTTTTGATCGCCACTGTAAAGTTGTGCAGGATGGTAAAGAACCGTCCTTTAGCGACGGCATATACGCCGTCGGCAGGATTACAATCAAAGTCAGAAGGAGCCAAGATATGTCTCTCATTGACGAAAATCTCAAACAACTGGGAATTATGCTGCCCGCTGCCCCCAAACCGGTGGCGGCGTACATACCGTATGTGGAGGCTGGCGGACTGGTATATGTCAGCGGACAATTGCCCAGCCGGGACGGCAAAGTGTTATATTCCGGTTCTGTGCCCAAAGCCGTGGATATTGCAACTGCCCGAGAAGCCGCGCGTCTGGCGACAATCAACGCGCTGGCTGTCGTGCGCGAAGCGGTCAACGCCGACTGGAGCCGGGTAATCCGGATGGTTCGGCTGGGCGTATTTGTGCAAAGCGATCCGGGATTTGACCAGCAGCCGCAGATCGCCAATGGTGCCAGCGATTTGCTGCTTTCCATCTTCGGTGATGCCGGCCGCCATGCACGGGCGGCCGTTGGTGCTGCGGCATTGCCACTAAACGCCGTAGTAGAAGTGGAATTAATCGTCCAAATTGAGCCGATTTAAGTCATCCGATTTGACACTTGGGCATTGCGCGTCTAGCATTTTCCTGTCGCAACTGAATAATGGCGACGACTAGTTTTGGAGAACTTGGCTATGGCCAGCGAAAACGTGTTAACTCTCTCGGATGAAACCTTTCAGAAGCAGGTTTTGGACAGCACCCAACCGGTGCTGGTGGATTTTTGGGCCGAATGGTGCGGGCCGTGCCGGATGTTGGCACCGACCATTGAAAAAATTGCGGCGGAATACCAAGGCAAGGTAAAGGTCGGTAAAGTAGATACCGATGCCAACCGCAATACCGCCATGAAATTTAATATTAGCGCAATTCCCACGGTGATTCTGTTTAATAAGGGCCAAATCGCAAAGAAATTTGTCGGCCTGCAGCCCGAACGCGAATTCAAAGCGGCGCTGGATGCGCTAACCGCCCAATAAAGCGAGCGTGGGCAATCAATGGGCGTGGTCATATTTCCGGGCGAGCCGCGAAATTGACGGCATCAATCCTGGCGCAAAGACAATGGTTTGCTTTGGAAAGGTGCACGTTGGCGGTCTGCCCTGATTCATTGCCACGCCCTAATCACCCAAGAAATCGATGACTCTTGACGCAGGTGCTTGCGGGCTGCTATGCTTTGGATCGTTAGAATTCAAAGGGTGATGGAGTTCACCTGAACCGTTCCGTTTTTTTCGGAACTGATGACTCCTGGCGAATGAAGTCGCCGGGAGTGCTGTTGTAACCTCGGCGGAGATAATCCATCGGGGTTTTTTTGTTTGCGTGCTGCGTGGTAGGGAATATGGCGTGAAAAAAAATGAGCTATTAATTTGTTTGTCCATCGGGTTATTCGGCTTTCTGGGGGCGATGGCGCGGTACGGAATCAGCCGGTTGTGCGGTCGATATGCGGCATTGTTTCCGTTTGGCACATTTTTTATCAATATCAGCGGATGTTTTATTCTTGGATGGTTCATGACCTGGGCGCAACCGCGGATGAATATTCCCGATCCGATTCGTTTGGGTATTGCGGTGGGCTTTGTTGGAGCCTACACGACATTTTCAACCTATATGTTTGAATCGGATCGAATGCTCAGCGAAGGGCAGGCATTGCGGGGCATGCTCTATATTGTCAGCAGTATCGTGATCGGACTGATCGCGGTGCGACTGGGGGTTATACTAGGTCAGCGAATGAGTTAAACACGCGCGGACATGGGCGGACAAACTGATGATTGGCGAAAAGGTACTCCTGCGGCTCTATATGCGAAGCGCGGATCTTTATCACTTCGCGCCGGCGTATGAGCGTGTCGTGCAGGAAGCGTCCAGACGTAAACTTTCAGGCATAACGGTGTTGCGGGGCATCATGGGATTTGGGTCTCGTGGACTGGTAAGTCACAGCGAACTCAAACTCGTCGGCGATTCGCCGGTGATAGTCGAATGCGTGGATGACGGCGAAAAACTCGTGGCGTTTCTAAGCGACATTACCGCAAATATGATGCGCCACGGCCTGATTACGCTGGAACGAGCCGGGGTAATAATGTACCGCAACGATGAAGACACCACCGGCAAGCAGCCTCAACTATTAAGTGGGGTGAAACCCTTAAGCACATTGCCTGACATTCAAGGGGTATTGAACATGCACACGGATTCCACCGGCGTATTGCTGCGGATATTTATTGGCGAATCGGACCGCTTTGAACACCAACCGCTTCACGAGGCGATCGTTAAGAAAGCGCGCGAACTGGGCATCAGCGGGGCCACCGTGCTGCAAGGCTCCATGGGCTTTGGTGCCAACAGCGTCATACATAATGATCGTGTGCTGGCGATGTCCTCCGATCTGCCGATTGTCATTGAAATTGTTGATGCCCGCAATAAAATTGAAACTCTGCTGCCGCTGCTGGACACCATGGTGCGCGATGGCATGATTACAATGGAAGAAGTTCGCATCGTGATGTATCGCCATAATCCCGCCAATGAGGCGAAGAAAACCATCTGACCCTTGCGTGCGACGGAATACCCATGCCGGCAAATATAGGAGTTGTACATGCCTCAATATGCACCAGGTAAACATTTTGTGGTAGGTTGTGTTTCTTATCTGAATTCCAAGCCGCTGATTGATCCGCTGGTGGATCGACCGGACGTGGAAGTTCACTTTGCGGTTCCAGCGCGGCTGGTGGACTTGATGGCCGCCCGGCAGGTGGATGCGGCCCTGATGCCGATCGTCGACTATCAGAATTGCCCGGTACCGGTGATATTTTCCCCTGGTGGTGCAATTTGTTGTGACGGGCCGACGCTGACCGTTCGGATTTTTTCCAAAGTCCCCCCCCATGAAATAACGCATCTGTATGCCGATACGGACAGCCATACCAGCGTCATTCTGGCGCAGGTGGTTTTGCGGGAACTTTATAACCGCGCTCCGGAACTAAGGGCCGCCAACATGTATAATCCTCCACCGATGGACGCGAAAACGCTACTGTTAATCGGTGATAAGGTGGTCAACGGCGCTCCGGCGGAAAAAGATTACCCATTTCAATTGGATCTAGGCGAACAATGGAAACGGCTTACGGGCCTGCCTTTTGTATTTGCCATGTGGATGATGCCCATGGATAAAGCTGATGCCGATTTGGCCGAACTTTTAGCCGAGGCCCGCCGGCGCGGCGGAGAAATGACTGATCACCTCGTGGCCAAATATGCCCAAGAGAAGCGCTGGCCGACGGATTTGGCTCGCCGTTATTTCACCGAGTACCTACAATATGTTGTTACCCCTCGCTGTCGGCTGGGAATCGAAAAGTTCTTTGAACTTGCCGCCAAGCACCACTTGCTGCGCGTGCATCGCCCGATTCAATATATGGCATAACACAGCATCCGCAATACCGCTACGTAGCTACGTAGCTCAATGCGGCAGCCTTGAGTCGGGCGCGCTATACACTTGAGGTTTACGCGGAGGCTCACTACCGTCACGGCTGATTCTGAATAATCCGACGTTCGGATGCCTCACGGAGAAATTCTGTGCTCACACCACTGAATGCCGTGAAAAAACATCGTCATACCAATGACGCTGTATGCCCCGACGATCCATCCGACAGTGCTTTCATTTAGTGCGCTATGACAGGCCAGTTGGATAATCGGGGCGGGAAATAACGTCAGCCAGCGCCCCCACAGGCCACCGATCAGCCAAGGAAAATTTGCCGCCTGAATCAGGGCAATTCCCGGCGGCAGCAAAAATAGCCCCGCCGCCGCACCGAGACTCACTATACGCCCCGTGCCGTGGAACTCGACGCTCCACATACTTAAGCCAACGGCAAAAATTGCAAACGCGATTTGTATGGCTGATACATTCATCAGTATGGGAACGGAAGTCTGGTTTAACCAAGCGGCCGTTATCAGCATCGGAACAGCCGCTGCCAGTAGCGCAAGCCCGCTTCGGAATGAACAACTTCTTCGATTGTCACCCCCGGCGAAAGTCACTGACGCAAGCATCATCGGAAAAAGGACAAACAGACACATTGCTAAAGTCATGTTGGTATATAGCCACGCATCTTCCCAAGCCGGTCCGGCCAACGTCTGGCTGGTCCAACGCCATCCCGCGGCTGTCGCAACAAGCCCAAGCCACGCGGCTCCCGCGCCCAGTATTGCTGCGGTCATAGTGGATGAAGACATCTTCATTGGATGATCTCCCCTGAAATCCGCCATTTTGCTCACTTTAGAGCGGTGCCGCTGAATGGTTCAGGTTCTGGCATCGCAGCAGCCACCGGTTCAACACCAAACAGCATGGGCTGCTGCGGAAGCTTCTGGCAACGCGGACAGAACCAGCTCCATAAGCCATCGCGACCACAGCGTTCGGCGACAATGCTCGTTGCACAACGCCCGCATGGTTCGCCCGCGCGATCATACACCAGGCGGGGCAGTTCGCGTGCACTGTGTCCCTCCAGAGATGCCCGATATAGAAGCTCACCCCGTCGCCGGGCTGCGGAAAATATTTCCCGCAGCTGCCGGGATTCAATGCTGCCCATGCGTGCCGCGGGATGAATTGCCCCGGCAAAAAGCATTTCACATTTGGTCTGGTTGCTGATTCCCGCAATGACCGACTCATCCATAATGGCCTGCGAAATGGTCTTATCGCCGGTCAGCAGCCGTAATCGCTTCTCCCATATTTCATCCGTGAGGAATTCATCCGATAACTTGGGACCAAGGCCGGCCAGTGATGGATGACGATAAAGCTTCTCGGTTGATAATACCACTAATAATGGACGCCCAGATAGTATGAGGCACCCGCCATTTTCAAGCGTAATACGCAGCAATGGCCGCCGGCCGACAGCGGTGGATAATGGAGAAATATTTTCCATCCAACCTGGTGCCGGAGGTTTACCGGCGTCGGTCCATTGAGCGCTCCAATGCCAACGCTTTAAGGGATAAATAGCCCAGCTTACGCCATGGCTGAAATTCCACAGCAACCAGCGGCCCTGAGAATAAATTTGATTAATGCGTTTGCCCGAGCAGTGTTTGAGCAGTACATTGGCCTGCCAGCGGTGGGCCGGCACGTCAATGCGATCCACCCACTGACGGCCGGCAAGAGCCGAGAGGCGAAAAGACAGCGCGTCAACTTCAGGCCCCTCCATAAGGCGTTATCCTCCGGTTGTTTCATGCAGGCATTTGCCAATGTCCGCCGGCGAATCGGCAACACGAATACCGGCCTGGCGCATGGCGGCAATTTTACTTTCCGCTGTGCCCTCACCGCCGCTGATAATGGCTCCGGCATGGCCCATGCGCTTCCCCGGCGGCGCGGTGCGACCGGCAATAAACCCGACCACCGGCTTGGTAACCGCTTTTTTGATATACGCCGCCGCGGCTTCCTCCGCCGCCCCACCGATTTCGCCAATCATGACAATGGCGTCGGTTAATGGATCGGCTTGGAACAACTCAAGAACATCAATAAAGTCCATGCCCTTGACCGGATCACCGCCAATGCCCACGCACGTACTTTGGCTCCAGCCGAGTTCCGTGGTCTGCCAGACTGCTTCGTAAGTCAACGTACCGGAGCGGCTGACAATGCCAACTGATTTTTTTCCTTTTTGCGCCGGAGTGTGAATATAACCCGGCATGATACCAATTTTACATTCACCCGGCGTGATAACGCCAGGACAATTCGGACCCACAAGCTTCACCGAAGTACCGAAATCCGCCAGAAACTTTTTGGCCTTCACCATATCCAATACTGGAATTCCTTCGGTGATCGCCACGATAAGTTTAATCCCTGCGGCGGCAGCTTCACAAATGGCGTCGGCGGCAAATGGCGGCGGAACAAAAATCATCGTGGCGTCTGCGCCGGTGGCTCGCACAGCCTGGTCCACCGTATCAAATACGGGTAAGCCATTGGCGTCTTTCGTGCCGCCCTTGCCGGGGCTGGTGCCCCCGACCATTTTCGTGCCATAATCCAAACATCCCCGCGTGTGGAACGCACCACCCCCGCTGCCGGTAATTCCCTGACAGATCACGCGGGTATTTTTATTAACCAAAATGGACATCAGTCATTCTCCTGTTGATGGACGGCGGCGCTTAGCGCGTGGCCGAAACAATTTTTTTTGCGGCATCATTCAAATCGCCGGCCACTTGCAGTGTCGGGAGGTCACCTTGCGATGCCGCTAATATTTTACGGGCCGCTTCCACGTTGGTGCCTTCCAGGCGCACCACCACCGGAACCTTAAAGCCAACTTCCCGCCCCGCTTGTATAAGCGCCTCAGCAATAAGATCACAGCGCGCGATACCGCCAAAAATATTCACCAGAATTCCCCGCACCTTCTTATCCGAAAGGATGATGCGAAAGGCTTCAATGGCCCCTTCGGCTTTCACGCCCCCGCCAACATCTAAAAAGTTGGCCGGTTTCCCACCGTGCAACTGAATAACATCCATGGTGGCCATGGCCAGGCCGGCACCATTGACCAGACACGCGATATCGCCATCAAGTTTAATGTAATTAAG
>JAKATV010000398.1 GCA_021818565.1 Planctomycetota bacterium | reverse complement strand
AAAGCCAAAACGCGCCACCTGCGTTTGACTGTCATTAAACGTGATGTTGCCACCCAAAACAATGTTGCCCGGACCGGCATAAATACTGTTGGTGCCGGAATTGGCCGCCGTGCCCATGGTTCCGAAGAATTTCATCGGAGCGTTAATGGTCAGCAGATTGCCGCTGTTGTTGCAGATGGGATCCACATAGGTTTGAAACTCAATCGGATCGGTCCCGTTGATGGTCACCGCTGGAGCATTGGTGTCGGCAACATGAATCTGCGCAACATTAACAACTTTGTTGCCGCCGGCGGCCTGATCAAAGGTGATGTTACTGGTACGTACCGAAGAACTTGTAAATTTCGCGACACTCCCAGCGGTCCAGGCGCTACTCCAGTTGGCGGCGTTGCTCCACCTGCCGTTGGTGCCCGCACCAGTCCAGGTGACAGTCGTGGCATTTTCCGTGGTGCCGGGAAGTTGGGCCTGCGCGGGGATCAGAAAACTTTTCACATAGTCCAGATTACCGTTGGCAACATCCTCATCCACCACCCCGCTGATTCCCTTGATCCTGCGTTGCCCATACTGCCAGAAATTCCAATTCGTAAACGGAGCCGGCACGGTGGGCGTGCCGGTCTGTGGATTGGCTCCGCTGGGATTGGCTATCCAGAGATTGCGGTTGGCGACGGTGGAATTGAGGTAATCCTCGGCATAATTGATGTAGGTATAAACAATGGGCGTAACGCCCGTCGCCTTATACACATCATCAAGAAAATCATTGACCCATGCGGATGTGGCCGAGCTTCCTTCCGTCTCCAAATCCAATACGGGCCGCAGGTGGCCGGCGGTCATATAATTGCAGGCCGCAGTTATAAACAACAGAGCCTCTTCCTCTGCACCGGCTGGTCCGGAATCCAGTTGCGGATGCGCAAAATGATAGGCCCCGATCAGAATTCCCGCACGGCCGGCACCGGCCATGTTGGCGGCAAGATATTCATCTCCGTAATTAATGCACTCTGCGCTACCCTCGGTGGCTTTGGTCCAGGTGAATTGCACCCCCTGGCCCGCCACCGCATTCCAGTTAATCGTATGCTGATATACCGAAACATCAATGCCCGAAGCGCGTTGCGGAATCTGGCGAAACATACCAAACGGTCCCGCGGAACAGCCGGAAAGAAGAAATAGGCCACCGATTGCGGCCAGAGCGGCTGCCGGTACATTGATTCGTTGCGCTGGTCGGGATGCCTGACGCTTGATGGCGCATACTTCATCAGTTAGTGCGATAAAACCAGACGCCTTGGCCGTATTTTCTGAATTCTGTATTTTGCCATACATAGCCATCGAAACTTTCGCAATTACTCTGGTGAACAGGCCTTGAGTATAATGGTTCCACCCAAGCTCAAGGCTGCAGCCAATCAGGGCTAAGCGGAAATTTTAACGCATCTGGCCGTGCAAATTTACTGGGCCTGAAAGGGCGAGAAACTACCCGAAAACACCAGTACTGATCACGGGAGCGAACGGGGACGACGGGACTCGAACCCGCAACCACCGGATCGACAATCCGGTGCTCTAACCAATTGAGCTACGTCCCCTGGAACTTCCAGAGTCCAGTATGTTACGGACAAGTTCGCCAGCCTGTCAAGGAACGCAAGGTAAGAATGTAAGGCAAGAAACGCGGTGCGGGAAAGTTATCAGCAATCATTTGCTGTACCCCGCCATAAAGAGTATCTTTTTGCCCTTTGGTGGTTTTGCGCCCTGGAGCAGCACGATGAGTATCTCGACAGAATTAATGGCCCGGCATGATGCGGCACTAATTGGCAATTACGGCAAACTTCCCGTGGTTCTGGCGCGCGGACAGGGAGCCACACTTTGGGATGCTGACGGCAAGGAATATATTGACTTTTTCGCCGGTTTTGGCGGAACTGTTTTGGGCCATTGCCACCCCCGGCTTGTCGCGGCCATTACCCAGCAGGCACAAAGCCTCTGGCAGGTGGGTAATCAGTTTTACAGTGAGCCGCAAATTCGCCTTGCGGAACACCTGAAATCCAAAGCTTTTGATGGACGAGCCTTTTTCTGCCACAGCGGGGCGGAAGCGGCGGAAGCGGCCATTAAACTGGCTCGCATTTCCGCCGGCCCGGATCGACCCAAAATTGTCACCATGAAAAAAGGGTTTCATGGCCGGACAATGGGGGCCTTATCGGCCACCGCGGGTCCGGCGCAAAATGGGTTTGCACCCTTGGTCCCCGGCTTTGTGCATGTGCCGTTTGATGATCTTGATGCCCTGGAAGAAGTGGTGGACGGCACGACCGCGGCAGTCATGCTGGAACCGATTCAGGGTGAAGGCGGTATTAATGAACCGACGAAGGGCTACCTGCGGGCGGTGCGGGAATTGTGTGATCGTTGCGGAGCGGTTCTGATTTTTGATGAAGTCTGGACGGGCGTAGGCCGTACGGGCCATTGGTTTGGGCATCAGATATCGGGCGTGATACCCGATATTATGACGCTGGGCAAAGCCTTAGGCGGCGGCGTTCCGGTGGGGGGGATACTGGCGAAACCGCGGCTGGCGGCGTTTTTTAAGCCCGGCACACATGGTTGCACGCTGGGCGGCAATCCAATTTGCGCCAATGTCAGTGCAGCGGTATTTGACGTTATTGAGCAGGAAAATCTGTTGGAGTATGCACGCAAAGCGGGAGCGAGTATCCGTGACCACCTTGGCAGTTCAATGGTGCGTCATAAAATTAAAGCAATTCGCGGCAGCGGTTTATTTCTCGGCGTGGAATTGACCATGCCCGATGGGCTGCCCGTGGTGCGCCACGCTTTAGATAATGGATTGATCATCAACGCCACACAAAAAAATATCCTGCGGATATGCCCGTCGCTAATTATAACGCAACAGCAGATTGAAAAATCTCTGGCAATTCTGGAAAAAGCGATCGCGGCTGTTTGATTTTCCACTTCAAACGGTACAATGAAAGTATCGGGAGCTTGGCCGAGTAATAACCCGGATGGCAACGACTCGGACATGCTGCCAGGCTGTTGTGCCCGGAGAATTTTTAATGGCTGCTAGAGAGTGTATGAAGTGCTCGCGCCCGGCATTAATTCACATTACTGATGTGGTCACAAAAGGTCCGCCCTTAAAAGTTGTGGAGGTGCACTTGTGCCTGGAGCACGCCATTGAAGCGGGACTGATGGGTGCACCGATTCTGGTTGGAAAAACTTCCTCCGGCAAGCTGATCAAACAAATTCCCATGCACCCGGAACTGGCCAAGTTAAAACAGCTTGATGCCGCAGCCGGCGTGGCTGCTGATGAAAATCATGCCCAGGCACCAACGACCTGCCCCACCTGCGGTACAACATGGGAGTTGTTTCAGAAAGGCGGACTTCTGGGCTGCGCCAACGATTACACGTTATTTGAAGAGCCTTTGACCGATCTGATTCGTTCCATGCATGAGCGGCATACCCAACATACCGGAAAACTTCCGCCGCAAAGTAGCGCCGCAGATACGGTGGTTCGCGCCCGGAAAATCCAGCTCGAATCTCGCCTCAGTGCTGCCGTGCAGGCGGAACGCTATGAAGAAGCCGCCCGCCTGCGGGATCAGCTCCGTGCGATCTCTGAAAGCATTACCTGAACTCCGGAATTGGAGATCGCGACACTGTGGGGCGCAAAGCCGGTGCAAGTAATTTCAATTCGCCAGGTTTTGCGATAATGCTTTCACCACGGCGGCATCGCGGGCGGATAAGTCCGGATATTCGGCAACGCTGCCGACATCCGGACGGCGCTTCCAGGAGCGGGCGCAGCTAGGATATTTTTCACGGGTGTCGATGATTTCAACCGCCAATTTATCGCCCGGGATAATCCGATGAAAGCCTGCGCCCAGCACATCTTCCAATTCTCGGCCATAACTTGTCATCAAATCTGCCAGCGGATGATCAGGCGGAACCGTAATAACCGCTTCACTGTCCAATGGGTTGCCCATACCGTTAGCTTTTTTCAACGCATCAAGCTGTTTCAATCCATCCTGCACCAGCGGCATTAGCGTTTCCCAGGGAGCCAGTAGCTCTGGAGCTACCGGCTGTGGTGGGGGGCTAAAGGTATGGGTGTGTATGCAATCGCCGAACATAGCCTTGAGTCCCGGCACATCGTGCGTGATGCGGCAAACTTCATCTGCGGTGAAGACCAGTATCGGAGCACATAGCTCTACAAGATACAGCAGCAGCGTTGCGCAAACGCTTTGCGACGCCCGCCGGCGCGGATCATTGGGTAATTCGCAATAAAGCCGATCTTTAATCGCTTTGGCATAAATTGTGGAGATATCTACATTGCAAAAATCATACAAAGCGCGGAACACTTTATGGAATTCATACTGGTTATAAGCTTTGTGTACCTCTGCCGTCATGGCTGCCAGTCGGCCAAGCATCCAGGTGTCAATGCTGTGCTCCTGCGGGACGGTCTGATTTTCCTGGAGGTTGAAATCATATAAATTCCCCAGCAGATAGCGGATGGTGTTGCGGATTTTGCGGTACGCATCACTGGTGCGCTCCAGCAATTCCTTGGAGCAGGGCATATCATCCTGATAATCCACGCTGGCTACCCATAGCCGCAGTACGTCGGCTCCGTTTTGTTTTAACGCATCGGAAACTTTAATATCATTGCCTTGGCTTTTGGACATCTTGTGGCCGTGGCTGTCGACAATAAAGCCGTGCGTGAGTATTTGCTTAAATGGCGGCGTATCGCGATAGCCGGCGGCTTCCAGCAAGGAGGCCTGAAACCAGCCCCGATGCTGATCCGAGCCTTCCAGATACAAATTGGCCGGATAACCCAGCTCCGGGTGCGTAGCTTCCAAAACGGCATGGTGCGAAGCGCCGGATTCAAACCAGACATCCAGAATATCGTTGCCCTTACGCAATTCGTGCGTATGAAAGGGGTGCTCCGCCACAGTTGTTCCTTCTGCGGTCAGTGCGGTGTCAACCCATTGATCGGTGCCGAGAATCTGTTGTGGAGACTGCGTATACCAACTGTCCGCACCATGTTGGCGCACATAGTCCGCCACGCGCCGGACCGATTTTGCGGTCAGCAGAATTTCGCCATTCGGGGCAAAAAATGCCGGGATCGGCACGCCCCAGGATCGCTGCCGGGAAATGCACCAGTCCGGCCGGGTTTCCAGCATCCCGGCGATGCGGTTTTTACCCCAGGCGGGTATCCATTGCACCTGTTCAATAAAGGTTTTGGCTTGTTGCAGCAGCGGGCTATTTCCGCCCGCGCGGACAAACCATTGTTCAGTAGCGCGAAGAATCGTCGCCTTGCGGCACCGCCAGCAATGGGGGTAGCTGTGTTGTATTTCCTGGCGGTGAAATAACAAACCCGCATCCGCCAAATGCTGGACAATCGGCTCATTGGATTGCCAAATGCTTTGCCCGCGCAGAAACTCCGGCACGCTTTGGTCATATCGGCCATCCGCAAGAACAGGGCAGTAAACATCCAGCCCGGCTTTTCGACCCGTTTGATAATCTTCCGTGCCGTGACCGGGGGCAATATGCACCAATCCCGTGCCATCATCGAGTGTGACATATTCCGCCGGGATAATGGGTTGCCTGCGGGAACTTTCCCACGGATGCATCCAACTGATGCCTGCGGCAATTAAGTCCGCACCGGTGATGGAATCGGAAATGCGGTAATGCGCAATGCCTGCTTGCAGCATCACGGTGGCAATGCGCTTGGCGGCCAGAATCAGAACTTGAGGGCCGTTGTGCTCATAGGTGGCCACCGCATACTGATGTTCCGGATGCACCGCCACCGCGCGGTTGGCCGGAATGGTCCATGGTGTGGTGGTCCAGATCAACACATGCGCGTGCTGCGGTTTGGTGCCCCAAGCCGCCGGCCACGATCCGGCGGTTAAATCCATGGCGAATTTAACAAATATCGAGGTGTCTTTTTTGTTGGAATATTCCAGTTCCGCTTCCGCCAAAGCAGTCTGATCAAAGGTACACCAGTGCACCGGCTTGCGTTGACGAAATACCAACTCGCGTTGCAGGAGACTGCCCAGCACATCCAGGACACCGCCTTCATACGCCGGTTCAAGCGTGAGGTAAGGCTTGTCAAACTGCCCCAGAATGCCCAGCCGTTCAAAGGATTCGGACTGCAATTTGACATATTTCATGGCGTAATCGCGGCAGCGCAGACGAATTTCCCCGGCGGATAATTCCCGCATTTTCGGCCCAAGTTCCTTCTGAATGGCACTTTCAATCGGCAGGCCGTGGCAATCCCAGCCAGGAACGTAAGGCGCATCATGCCCCTGCATGGTGCGGTATTTGACCACCATGTCCTTGAGTACTTTATTAATCAGGTGGCCCATGTGAATATCACCATTGGCGTAGGGAGGCCCATCATGTAGAACCCATTTGCCCCGTGTATGTTGCCGCGCGCGGATCTGCTGGTACAGATTTTCGGTTTTCCATCGAGCCAGAATCGCCGGCTCCCGCTGGGGCAAATTGGCTTTCATATCAAAGCCGGTTTTAGGCAAATTCAGCGAAGCGCGATAATCTGCGACAGGCTTGGGCGTCACATCCGGTGAGTGTTCTGTTGTCATCTGGCTCGTTTCAACCTATCTGGAAAAACATCCAACCGCGCGGCATCACGCTGCTGCGGCAAAACCCATAATATACCCCCAAAGTTCACGCAGTGGAACGGTCAGGAAGAACGGCCGGGAAGAACGCCGACCGCAGGTTGCACGGAAGGGTTGCCGATCGTATGATCACAAGAGACGATATAAAGACCGTGCGGTTACGTGAAAGGTGACATGATGGCAGTGATCAACCGACGAAATTTGATCAGGCACGGACTGGCGGCGGGACTTGGGGGATTAACGCTGGCGCAGGCGCGCGGTGAAGCGGAACCAATTGTTGGAGAATCCACCGATTCGTTTCGCGATGTTTTCGGCGTTCATGTCGTGGACGAACAAACCGGCCGGGGCATCCCGCTGGTTGAATTGCGAACCGTCAATGATGTGCGGTATTACACCGATAGCGCGGGATACGCAGCCATTGCTGACCCCGGCATGATGAACAGACATGTCTATTTCCATATATCAAGCCCAGGATACCTCTGGTCGCAAAAGGACGCCTTTGGCTATCGCGGCACCGCATTGGAGGTGAAGGCGGGGAGTCTGGCGGTGCTGAAGATGCATCGCGTGAATATTGCGCAGCGGCTATATCGTATAACCGGTGAAGGTATCTATGCTGATTCGGTGCGCCTTGGTCTGCACACTCCAATCGAAAATCCGGTTTTGAACGCCAAGGTCCTGGGGCAGGATTCATCCCTTGCGACCATTTATAAAGGGAAAATCCACTGGATATGGGGCGATACGCAACGCATTGAATATCCGTTGGGTAACTTCAGGTCTTCCGGCGCAACATCCCTGCTGCCCGATCGGGGCGGCTTAAATCCTGATGTTGGCATTAATTTGCAATATTTCACTGATAAATCAGGCTTTTGCCGCGCCATGTGTCCGCTTGCGGATGAGCCGGACGGCGTTGTATGGCTGGGCGGCTTAACCGTCGTGCCGGACCGAACGGGTAAACAGTGCTTGATCGCCCATTATTCGCGGCGCAATGGTTTGAAGAATTTATTTGAGCATGGACTGGCTCTATGGAATGACAATACCGAAACCTTTCAAAAGTATGTGGTGTATCCACTGGATGAGCATTGGCGGTTTCCAACCGGCTACCCCGCAGAGTATTTGGATCACGAAAAAACCTATCGCCTTTTCACCCGGCAGTTTCCTGTTGTTCGTGCCATGGCAACTCTGCAAGCGATAGCAGACTCATCGCGGTATGAGGCCTTTACCTGCCTCGCCCCGGGAACGCACTTTACGGGCGAAAAATCAAAGGTGCAGCGGCGGTCTGACGGGACACTGGTGTGGGGCTGGAAGCGGGACACGGCCCCGCTAAATTCGCAACAGGAGGCGGTATTGCTTTCATGCGGTCTTATTCATCCGGATGAAGCACGTTTCCAATTGGTCGATGCCGGTACAAATCAGCCGCTGACCATGAATAGCGGATCATTTTTCTGGAATGACTACTTAAGGAAATGGATTATGATCGGCGGCCAGGAGGGCGGAACATCGTTCCTGGGCGAAATATGGTTCGCCGCCGCCGCTAAGCCCACCGGGCCATGGAAGCGAGCTATCAAGATTGCCACGCATCCCGACTATTCATTTTATAACCCGTCACAAAATCCATTTTTTGACCAGCAGGGCGGGCAAGTTATCTATTTCCAGGGTACGTATGCCAATACTTTTTCCGGCAACCCACACCGAATTCCACGTTACAACTATAACCAATTAATGTACCGCCTGGATTTATCCGACCATCGACTGCAAGTTTTATAGAAGGTAAAAAACCGGGTTGAAGGCAAGACGGCGGCTTACTCCCGGTTGCGGCGAAACTGTCCGGGTGATCGG
>JAKATV010000357.1 GCA_021818565.1 Planctomycetota bacterium | reverse complement strand
ACGTAATATACGTGTTGATGTCTACAACACTATACTATTACGAAAAGCAAAGCGTTTCAGTTCATTTTTAAAAAACTCACCGGTATGTCAAAAATATCACGCTGGTTTAGGGACTAGGAGCGTCCGCATCAGGCTGGTCAACTCGACCTGCTTACAAACCTGTTGGGACGGATCGTTGCTCCGGAGACGCTTAATGCATGGAGCATTTTGACCTTTTGCGGTATGCCGCGGATGTGCTGCAAACCATGCATCTGCGATACTTCGTCACCGGCTCAACGGCGACGATTGTTTATGGCGAAGTCCGATTTACCAATGATATCGACCTCGTCCAGAACCGACTCGATTTGGGATACATAAACAAATGGGCCTCCACGCTGGGCGTGGCTGAAATATGGGACATGGCTCGCACAAGCAGTTAGAGATCGGCATTTTGCATTGAGGGTTCAGAAAAATCTGCGCCAACCGGCTCCCCCTGCCAGGCAAAATGGCAGCGCAGCGCTTCCAAAATTCTAACTCCTGACTCCTAACTTCTAACTCCCTTCACCCCGCTTTTCCTTGCCCGCGACGTCTGACGGAATAATTTTATGGCAAAACCAACGCCCACAACATCTTCTGGCCGCCCGGTCTGGCTGGCCTGGGCACCGGCTTTTGCGTGCGTCATCCTGCTGGCCGCTATTGAGGCCCGGGCATACTTTGAAAAGCCTCCCCGACAGGCCGGCGCATACCTGGCGCATGTGCACGCACTGGCGGAGACGATGCCCAAAGCGTTCGGCCACTGGATTGGCCGCGATGTGCCCTTGCCGCTGTCTGCGGTACATCTGCTGCAGCCCAATGTGGATTTGTGCCGCAATTTTGTAAACCGCCAAACCGGTGAACAGGCCACACTCATGGTCATTGACTGCTCGGACACGCGCAATCTTTCGGGTCACTATCCGCCGAATTGCTATCCCGGCAACGGCTGGATATTGGATAAATCAACGCCGAAAACCTGGGTGATCAACAAAACTCCCATCACGGGCATGGAATATAAATTCCACCGGGGGGCCTTTGATACTGAATCGCATATATATGTAGATGATTTTTTTATTATGCCGGACGGCAAAGTTCTCGCTACGGAACGGGAATTTCTCCATGAGTCCGGAAGCTTTAATGAAAGAGTGTTTGGGGCCGCGCAGGTGGAACTTACTTTACCTGGCGACATGCTTCCCGCTGATCGATTGCAAGTGTTTCATGATCTGATTGGCGCGAACTGGAAGCTCATTAGTGCAATTTTACACGGAGTATCCAATGAATCCGCGAAATGACAACATGGATTACGCGCCAACATCCCTGCGACCGGAGATGACTCCCGGGCCGGTGCAGTACGCCGATTCCGGCGAAGCAATGGCCAACCCGCTGTTGCTGATGCATCGGTTTCTCACGGGCCGCTATCACTGGGCGATCCTGCTGGGGCTGGTGTTGGCGATCACCGGCAGTGCCTTGACGTATAAGAGCATCAAGCTGGTATTCACCAGTACCGGGCTGGTGCGCATATTGCCGTACCTGCCCCGCATTCTCTATACCACGTCACAAAATGAAGCCATGCCGATGTTCAGCGCGTACATTAATTCTCAAACCGCGCTGATTATGAGTTCCCGCACCATTGATCTGGCCATGCAGGATCCCAAGTGGCAGGCATTGCATCGTGGTATTGATGCGCGGGCCAAAGCTCGCTTCGCCCGGGAACTCACTGTGACCCACAAACCGGGAAGCGAATTAATTTATGTCAGCTACACCAGCAAGGACCCGGTGGTGGCGCAAATTGGTGCCGACGCCGTCATAAGTGCCTATCGCCAACTATACAGCCACGGCGATTCCGCCACGCAAAGTCTGCAAATCAGCGCATTGCGCGACCGCCAGACCGTTTTACAAAATGAATTGCAAAGTGATCAGGATCAGATCGCATCGTTGGCCAGCCAATACGGCGCGGACGGCCTGGGGACGGTGTACAATTATAAACTCGGCCTGATGAATGAACTTGACACCCAATGGCAGGAAGCCCGCATCGCCTTGGCCAAGGCCGGCTCCAGTGCCGTGACGCCCGACGGGAAAAAAGGCAAGCCGGCAAAAGTTGCCAAAGCGCCATTGCCGCCGGTATATGATCCGCAATTGGCGCAGTTTGAACTCCAAGTCCTGGCATTGAAAAAGTCAATCAAGGAACTGGAGCTGTCCGGTCTGGGGCCTAACAACCATCGGATCATGACGTTGCAATCCAGCTTGGATGCCCTGCGCGACGAAATGCGCAGCTATCAGGCGGGTTTGGCCGGCAAAGGAGCGCCCATGGCCCCCACCATGCCCGGGGCGGCCATGTCGTTGCCGTTGCTCAAGGCGCGGGACCGTCAACTGCGGATTTTGTATAAGTCTGTTAAGGCTCAAACCCTTGATCTTGGTGCCCGGTTTGTCAAGGTACAGAGCCTGCAAACCCAAAGTCAGGATTTGCGACAGCAATTGCACACCATTAAATCGCGCATGGACGCCATCAATATGGAATCGGCCACGGGGGGACGTATCCGTGTCGAAAGCACCGGTGATTTCCCGGCGGCCCCGACGACGAAGTCACGCCATCTGCGTCTGGCGGCTGCCGCGGCCGCAGGACTTGGCGGCATGATCGTGGGCTTCGGGCTGATTCTGCTGTGGGGATTCCTGCATGGTAATCTTCGTTCAGTGGGTGATATGCAGATTACCACGCTCAATTCTTACCGTATTCTGGGTGCCGTCCCACAATTGCCGCCCAGCGGTGCAGCCACACCGCTGGAATTGGCGATTGGTGCCCACAGTGTTCACCGCATTCGCGGCCTGCTGCAGGTGCGACCGCATTCCGACGGCAGTCAGGCCTTGGCCCTGACCAGCCCCACCGCCGGCACCGGAAAAACCAGCATGGTTCTGGCCCTGGGAATGTCGTATGCCGCCTCAGGCATGAAAACATTGCTGATAGATGCGGATGTGGTCGGCGGACAACTCACTGATCGCATGGGTATTTTGCGCAGCCAGCGCCTCGGGGATGTCATGGTCAAACACAAAATGATCACCCGTGAGCAGCTTAAGGAAGCTCTTTCCATCGCGGGGGAATCCAAACGCCCCTTAGGCTCGGAACTGTTGAATCTCGGTTACATTGACCATGAAATGCTTGACAAAGCGTTGCACCTGCAACGTTTAAGCAAACGCGGTCTGATGGACGCGGTGGCCGGGAAACCACTGGATGAATGCGTCGTACATACCAAGATTCGGAATCTGGACGTTTTGCCGCTGGGGCGCACCAAAGCCCATCATGGTGCCCGCATGTCTCCGGCATCCATCCGGGCCATGTTGGCGCATGCCAAGGAACAATACGAAATGGTGCTGGTGGATACCGGTCCGGTGCTGGGGTCTCTGGAGTCGGCGCTGCTGGCCAGTCAGGCCGATGGCGTACTGATGGTTGTGGCCCGCGGGGAAAGCCGAAATCTTTCCGGGCGTGCCGCGGATTATCTGGCTTCAGTTGGTGCCCACCTGGAAGGGGTGGTATTTAACCGTGCCACCGAACGCGACATGCAGCGGCAGTCGTATAGTACATCGCTGGAAAGCTTTACCAGTGCCGCACCATCGGCGGACAATGCCCTGGCGGTGCAGAGTGATGCCGATCGCCTCAAGCCGCTGGTGCCACTTGGCCCCCTGGCGATGGCGGTTGCCGCTTCCAGCAGTATGCAGGATGAAGAGGATAAATGACCCAATTGGCGGATCAAAATTTGTACCCTGCCATGGAACCCGCGGCAAATTCGCTGACGGTGTGGGGATATTCCGCATCCGCATTGCATGATCTGTTCTGGTTATCCCGGGAAGTTGCCATTGTGCGGCCTGGTGGTAACAACCCCATCGATCATGATGCCCGACTGTTTATGCTGGTTCCCGCCGGAACGTTGTTTCGCCTGCACCTGCGGTTGGTGCTGGATCAATTATTTTGGATGCCGCGATCTGTTTATTTTATCGGGTTCTACCCGCCGGCTCGCCGGCACCGTGCCCCGGACCCTCATCCATCACCGCGCGATACACCTGGGCATGCCGGCGCTGGAACGCGGCATGAACCTGCCGCCCGCGCGGCCCTTACGCCGCATCGGCATATTGCCGAATACTGGAATACTATTCCTACTGCGGGTAACCTATGGATGTCGCTGCGGCGGCAATACCCGGATTTTGGCTCAATCAAAGTTCCCGGCATTGTGTATAAAGACTCCCCGTGTCAGGCCATCGATTATCTTCAGGCTCTGGCGCGGGATTGGGCTGATCCGGAAGTTGCCATTCCGGGCATCACACAACTGGCGCATCATGTGCATGGGCCAATAGGTTTTGATATGTCGATGTTGAAATCTCATACGCGGCCCCTTTGGATTGGCCTTGGCCGCGGCGGCACCGAGCCTGCTGCTGCCGCCGGGATACTGCCTGATGCGGTACCGGTCGGAAAGCCCGACGAATCACATAGCGAGAGGAAATAATGAATTCACGGCAACGCATGAAACGCCGCCTGTTGATATTGGGCTGCGTAATTCTGGCTTTGGTGGTGCTTGGCGGGGCGCTGGTAATCTATCGGAAGCACAGCATCCACCAGCACTTTCTGCAGCTTCGCGCCCAGGGACTGGCTGCCGTTAAAGCCAAAAAATATGAATTGGCGCTGGAAGACCTTGGTGCCTATCTGGGTCAGGATCCCACCGATCTGCCATCGCTGGAAGGCTATGCCGCCGCCAGCCTGAAGGTTCCCCAGCCCGGCGCGAGAAATCTTTTCCAGGCCGCGTCGGTCATTAAACAGATTCTTTACCAAAAGCCCAATGACCTCACGTATCAGCAGAAGCTCGTTAAATTGCTGGCCGAACTGAATTACAACGTGGAATGTGTAACGCTGGCCCATCAGATGCTGGCCAAAAATCCCAACAATTTGCCGGCCCTGGAATCTGAATCTCAGGCCTACGGCCGCCTGCGCAAATTCAAACGCGCTTTTGCGGCAGCTGAAAAAGCTTTTCAGCTCTCGCCAAACCGGATTCAAAACGGTTTTCTCGCCCTGGATATGCTCTACCAACAGCAGCTACCTGCCGGCACGCTGACCCATTGGGCGGATACCTTTTTATCCAAGGCCCCGGCCAATCCGGTGTATCAGGTCCTCGGCAGTGCCGCGGCCGCGCTAGCCGGCCAACCGGCGGCCGCGAAACGCCTGGCCCTGCAAGCATCGTCCAATCCGAAGCTGCCTGAGCCGGTCATTCTTCCGCTGGTCCGGCAGTTGGATTCTCTGCAGCTTTATACCCAGGCCACCATGGTTCTGGAACACGCGGTCCGCCACGGCGCATCGGTCCCAATTCTGGAAGCATTATGCGAACGGCTGTATCAGCAGGGTAATGATGCGGCTGTATTGCAACTCACGGCGGCGAAATCCACGGGACACCCACTGCTTCTGGCCTACCGTGCCCGATCGTTGATCAGCCTGGACCATCTGCATCGTGCCATGAAGATTATCCAGGAACTCAAAACGATTAAAACTCCGGTCGCCGGCCAGTGGTACGCGGTTTTAAATCTGCAATTAACGCCCAACGTCTCAGATTTGACCCGCATGAAGGTTCTGCGCGGTGCCGCGTCCACTTTTCCCGGTCAGGCGTACTTCGTTGACTTATTGGGAACCGGGTACCAGCACGTGGGCGAACTGGAACTTGCGTTGCTTGAGTGGGAAAGTGCCGCACGCCTGGCCCCCACCTGGCCCCAGCCCATTTTGCATCTGGCCATCGGGCTGGTAGGGGCAGGACATATTAAGGCAGCCGATGTGCTGATCAAGCGCGCCGCACAATTGGCACCGGATAATAAACAGGTGCTGATTGACCAAGTACGAATCCAGGCTACCACAACCGCTGTAAATAAGCCGCAGCGCGTTCAAGCGTTGCTGAATTCCATTGAAAGCGTGCAGCAAAGATTCCCCGGAAAGGCCATTCTGGTTTCGGAGCAGGTGCGTTGCTGGATAGCTTTAAAGCAGTTGGGGCAGGCCCGCAAGGTCATAGCCGCCGCTCTGGCATCTAAGCCTCCGCACAAGCTTTCCACCCTGCTGAATCTGTATGCGATCAATAACCTCAACAAGCTGGGCATGGGCCAAACTATTCTGGCTTACGCGGAGAAAATATATGGCCTGCGCCCGCGTATTGCTCTGGCCCGTGCCGGGCGATTGCTGCGGGCCAAACACGCGAAACAAGCTTTGGCCTATTTAAAATCACACCGCAAAACTTCCGGCCCAGCTGCGCCACAGTGGGACTTGGCAATGGCCGAGTACCTGTCGGCTACAAAAAACAGCGCCGCCCCCCAAGCCTGGAAATTGGCGGCCGTGGCGGATGCGGATAATGCCCACGCCCAGTGGTTGGCGTTGTCCGTGCCGGGCCTGCAAACGGATCGCGCCTTTATCCTTAAGACATTCGGCCGTCTGGAGGCCATCATCGGCAAAGACGGCTTTTCATGGAAAATGGCCCAGGCCGGATGGCTGGTCAATCACAGCACCGGCAAAAAAGACCTGGTGGCCGCCCGAAAATTGCTGACGCAATGTATTGGCACCTCTCCGGATGTGTTGCTGCCGCATCTGCTTTTGGCGCAGATTTATCTGAAAAATTCCGACAAGGTCGATGCCATCAGCCAACTTCAGGTAGCTGCGGCGTTGGCCCCGCAGAATGCCGGCGTGGCTCTGCAACTGGCGCAGTTGTATCAAAGCGAAGGTGACAGCCAGCACGCGCGCCAATACCTGCGACAGGTGGCCGATTCGCCCACAGCTACTCCAACCCAGCAGCGCCGGGCCGCCGCCTTATTTGTTGCCGATGGGCAAACCAGTCAGGCCATCAAGTTATTACGCCGCTCGCAGCGGGCGGGAAAATCTACGCTTGGTGATAATCTGATTCTTGCGGAACTTTACCAGCAGGAAGGGCGTAATAATTCCGCCGCCCGTCTATACAGCCAATTACTTAAAGCCCCCAATGCTCCCATTATCGCCGCAGCCAGCCGGTTTTATGCCCAGCGCGGCCAACACGCGCAGGCGCTGCAAACGCTGGCGCTGTTAAAAAATGTGAAACTTACCCCCGGCGTCGCTGATGTGATCTACGGCGATTATTATGCGGATATCGGCAATGCCAAAGCCGCTTTGGCCGCGTATCAAGCCGCCGTCGCCGCCGCACCCAAAAATCAGTTGGCCTGGTATCGTCTCCTGGCATTGGATATGCGGATGGGAGACGTGAAAGCCGTTAAAGAAGCCGCCGACTCCGCCGTCGGTGCCTTACCTGATGACAAAACGCTGGCCTTTGTGCATGATAATCTCGGTACCATCGATCCTCTGATTGCGAATGTCATTTTACGCCCTCTGGCGGTGGCGCTGTTGGCCAATCCGCCGGTGGCGGCAGCCCAGAATGTGGCCCAGGTGGTCGGTACATCCGTCGCGGCCAAACCAAAAGTTGTTGATTTTGCCGTACAACTCGCCGCCTTAGCCAAGCAGCATCCGCGTTTTGCCGCCCTGCAAAATGCTGCCGCCCAGTTTCTTATTTCCGCCGGCCACCCCGGACAGGCCGCGGTCGTGGCCCTTAGTGCGGTGCGCATGTTCCCCACCGCGATTACCCCCGCACGCCTCGCTGCCGTGGCCTTCGCCGCATCTCACCAATGGTCGCAGGCCTTAAGTGCTGCACAAACCTGGGCCAAACGTAGTGCCACCAACCCCGCGTCGGCCATTGTTCTGGAATCGGTAGCGTATCTGAATCTGGGCGAACCCAATGCGGCCGTCCGAACGCTGTCTCCTTATTTGAAGGGAGCCTTGAAAGATCCAGCCGGCGACCCCGGTGTTATTGCAGCCTATCTGCAATCGCAAATCGCCCTGCACAATATGACTGAACTTAAACGCGTCCTGCTGCCCTTGTTATCAACTTCCGTCAATTGGCGGCAATTTGCCGTGAACATCGCCAGCCGGGAATTACCAGCCGCCGCCGCCGCACTGTGGCTGCATCGCGTGGCCGCCACAACGCCGGCCACCGCCGTAACCGAGCAACAGCAACTGGCCCAGGGCTGGTGGGCACTGGGTCAGCGTGTGGGCAGTAAAGCCGATCTTAATGCGGCCGCCGGGTTGCTGGCCAATTTGTTAAATACCCAGAAATTGTCCAATCAGCAGCGCGGATCCATGCTGGCCGAATTGGCCACCGTGCAACTGTCGGCGGGCGAAACCGCTGTGGCTATTACCAACTATCACAATGCCCTGAAACTCAACAATAAGCTGCCGGTGGCCCAGAATAATCTGGCCATGCTGATGCTGCGCCAGCCGGGTGCCAATTTAGCCGAAGCCCGATCGCTCGCCCGCTTGGCGGTGAAGCTGGCTCCGAATGTCGCCGCTTATTGGGACACCCTGGCCCTGGTGGAATCCCGCATGGGCGATGCGAAAGCGGCCATCAAATCCATCAACTCGGCAA
>JAKATV010000432.1 GCA_021818565.1 Planctomycetota bacterium | reverse complement strand
GCAACTGGTTTGCCTGCTACACCTTCTGGATACTTAAATTCTACGGCCACGCCGATGTGCGGCTTCTCAACGGCGGCCGGCTCAAATGGCTCAATGAATCGGATAAGCCGATGACCACGGTAAAACCCAGCCCTGCCCCATCAAACTATAAGATCGGCGGCACGCACCCCGAGCTTCGCGCCAAATTGCCGGAAGTGCTGCAGATCGTGGAAGATCATGGCCAGAATCTGATCGATGTCCGCAGTACCGATGAGTACACCGGGAAAATTATCGCGCCACCAGGCATGTCCGAAACGGCCCAGCGTCCGGGACATGTACCGACGGCGCGATCTATTCCATGGTCGCTGGCGGCCAACACCGCGGACGGAACATTTAAATCGTGTGATGAGTTGCGAGCCGTATATTTTGAAAAAGGGGGAGTTGATCGCGCCAAGCCCACTGTCACCTACTGCCGGATCGGAGAGCGATCCAGTCATACCTGGTTTGTGCTGACGTACCTGCTGGGGCAAAACAATGTCCGCAACTATGATGGCAGTTGGACGGAGTACGGCAGCGTGGTCGGCGTGCCGATTGAGCGGTAACCTATTAATCGAGCAGGCTTGCGCATACAGGAGAAACGATGCGATCTCATTTACCGGCACACCCTATCCGCGATAAATCGCCTGTCGACGCCATGCCAACAGCGTACGGTCAAGCCGTTGATTATGAGCGAATAAAAAGTGCCGTCCGTGAAATTCTACTGGCCATCGGTGAGGATCCGAACCGGGAAGGTCTGCGCGAGACGCCCGCACGGGTCGCGCGATCTTTTGCGGAATTGACGGCGGGCAATCGAATGGATCCCCGCAGCTTTTTGAAGACGGTATTTTGTGAAAAGTATAATCAGGTGGTCCTGCTGCGCAGCATTCCTTTTCATTCCCTCTGTGAGCATCACTTGCTACCCTTTACGGGGCACGCCCACGTGGCCTACTTGCCGCACGGACGCGTGGTGGGCCTGAGCAAAATCGCGCGGCTGGTTGAGGGCTTTGCGCTGCGTCTACAATTACAAGAACGATTGACGGACCAGATAGCCGATGCGATTATGGAGGAACTCCGGCCGCGGGGTACGATTTGCATCCTCGAAGCGACTCACGCCTGCATGACCATTCGCGGCGTTCGAAAGCCCGGCAGCAAAATGATAACCAGCGCGATCCGCGGTATTTTTCAGAAGAACCACGCCAGCCGGTCCGAGGCGCTGGCTTTGATCTACGGAACCTCCGGGTTGCAATAATCGGCAGTGCTGTGACATGCGGTACAGAACGCCACGCACCACGAAAATCGGGATTACTTTGCGTTGCTCGGCTAGAATAAGAAGCGGTATAGGAGTTATCAAATGGCATTACCACCAGTGGAAGATGGTCGGAACACTTGGCCGCATGGCGCGGTAAATCTTATCACGCTTATTGAGGTTCAGCCGGGAGGAGTCGTCAGCCGCATCCTGCTGAAACGTAAAAGCGGAAATGTCACGCTTTTTGCGTTTGACAGGGGGCAGGAGCTTAGTGAACACACGGCTCCGTTTGATGCGCTTGTCCAGGTACTCCAGGGCGAGGCGGTAATCACGGTTGCAGGGAATTCCGCAACGGTTCGCGCCGGGGAGGCGCTGCTATTGCCTGCGGGGAAACCGCATGCGGTTCAGGCACCGATGGAGTTACGAATGCTTTTGACCATGATTCGCGAGTAATTTATGAGTGCCCCAATCCAAATCAAGCGGGTTTATGATAAGGCTTCTCCCGAGGATGGGATGCGGATTTTGGTGGAGCGACTGTGGCCACGCGGGGTAACCAAAGCCAGGGCAAAAATTGACCTGTGGCTGAAAGATATTGCTCCCAGCGCGGAACTTCGGAAGTGGTTTGTCCACGATCCGGTGAAATCGGAAGAATTTAAAAAGCGGTATTGGGACGAGCTGCGCCAGAATCGGCCGGCGGTGAAAAACCTGCGGGCATACATGAAGAAAGGTAACGTCACATATGTCTACGCGGCGCCTGATGAAAAGCACAATGGGGCCTTGGCATTGCGCGACTATCTGACACAGAAAAAATTTTAAGCTCCCCACGGCAGGACACAAAAGCCAAGCCTAATAATACACGGTAGATCAGTTCTTTTCTGGCGACCGCACGGCTGGCAGCTTACCGGCTGATTCCCGTACCGCTGGTGACTCCACCACCAACTTCACCACGTCATTATGGAAAAATAGCGAGACCGTCCAATCGATGACGATCCGGAGGCGGCGGGACCAGCGCGGCATCTGCATCAGGTAATAGCTCCGCCATATCCACCAAGCCAGAAAACCACGAACCTTTATGTTCATCACCCGGCCTACGCCAGAGTAATGCCCCAATGCCGCCAGGGCACCCATGGTCTGATAAACAAATGGCTCAAGTGGCTGGCCCTGAACCCGACGGGTAATATTTC
This sequence comes from Planctomycetota bacterium, assembly GCA_021818565.1. GTDB lineage: Bacteria > Planctomycetota > Phycisphaerae > WQYP01 > WQYP01 > JAMDCX01. The sequence goes on along the minus strand of JAKATV010000432.1, from coordinate 6,031 downwards.
GCGCCAGAACCCGTGCTTCCCGCAGAGCATGTTGTGCCAACTGTGGATAGGCTTTTCCGTCCCCGCTGGGAATCCAGGCGCAGTCACCGATGGCCCACACTTCGGGTCGTTTCAGGCAGTTAAGTGTTGTATCCACGATAATCCGCCCGTGGTCTTTGGGCAGATCCAGACCTGCCAGCAGCGGATTAGGCGCTCCGCCAGTACATAGGAGAATGATAGCCGCGGAGATGGTTGTGCCATTGGACAGTGTAACGCTGTTGGGCGTAATTTCCGCCACAGGCGTGTTGGTGCGTATGTCTACACCGCGTTTGGCCAGTGACCGCCGCGCGAAATCCGCCAGACTTGGCGGCAATTCCCGCAGAAATACCGGGCCGGCTTCACATAAGACAACGGTGAAGTCTTCACAGCGAACATTCTCGTACGTTCGGCAAATATTACGCAGGAACTCCGTTAATTCCCCCACAAGCTCCACACCCACAAGGCCGGCTCCGATTACGACCGTCGTCAGCAGGTGCTTCTTACGCATAGAATCCGTTTCAACATTGGCCTGCTCAAGAACATCAATGACCTGGTTACGCAAACAAATGGCGTCTGAAAGCGTTTTAAACACCATGGCGTGTTCCGAACCCGGAATGATCGTCCGATTGGTAACCCCGCCGACCGCCAGAACAAGCTGATCGTACCCTACATCGTAGCAGTGCCCGCCAGGTTCGTGCATCGCGTGAACGATCTGTTTTTCAAGATCAATGCCGGTAGCCCCCGCAACAATAACCCGGGTTCGCCGCAGCAGTGGGCGAATCGGGCATATTGTATGGCGCGGCTCCAATATTCCCGAACCGGCCTCAAAGAGTAGCGGCGTGATCAGCAGGTAATTATCCCGGCTGATTAATGTAACATCGAGATGCCGACTGGACGTCTGCAAGGCTTCAAGCGCCAATGCGGTGTACACACCGCCGAAACCGCCTCCGACGACCACGATGCGCGTTACTGGTAGGCCTGTGGCCATGCCGCAACTCCTTCCATTCGTTTCCGCCGCCGGTAGATTATAGGCGTCTTGCTTATACTTCGAGATGGCGTTATTAAGCGTGTGTTCTATCCGGTGGTTCCGCCGGATCGCGGTATCGCCGATGTGCTGGCGTGGCTGGCGGGCAGAAAAATGCGCTGATTGTTTCAGGCCGCGCCGACGCCGAGAAAACCTCGCGGGCCACGCGATATTGAATTGCAAAGTTGACATTACTATAATGTGGATAAAGAAGTCCAGAATATGGCCGGCCGCACCGCCGTCTGGATGATCGTCGTGCGAACAGCAAAGCTGCTTCGCACCAAATATGCCGGTGGACGGCAGAGCTTGATCATGGAAAAACCCACTGACGATGGCAACTCACAATCTGACCCGGTACCGGCGGCAATGGTTATTCCGGCTGGATTTCGTCCGCTGCCGGACATGGAAGCAGTGCTGGTTGCGCGGCACTTGGATTATCTCCGCGAGGAGAGATTTATCATTGCGGCCTACCATCCCGAAGCCGATGCGGTGATCTGGAAAGATGGCCGCCAATCCGGATTTGGGGAAGGTGGATGGGATTTTTATTTCCAGCGACTGCTGCCTTTGGCACGGCGGGTTCAAGCCGATCTGACCGATGAGCAACACGTTGGGCAGGACGTTCTGGTGCTTGATCGCCAAAACGGGACTGTTTACATCGCTCCACGTCCGTGTGCGGAAGAGTTCCTTGCGACCGCCATCGGCCAGGAGCCTCCTCACCGCCGGTGCATGTGCGCCCGCCCGCTCAGTGGCGTCATGGGTTGCGAAAGCTGCCCGGCCAGGCACCGCGACATCCCAAGTCCACCGGCAGTTGATTCTCCAAAGGCCGATACAGGGAGCTCCGCGTAAAACGCGGGAATGCGATGGCCAACGATTATTTTTCTATTTCCGCAGTGCCGCCGTTCCGGCTGGATCTGACGGTCTGGACGCTGCGCCGTCGGACGGACAATGCCGTTGATCGGTGGGATGGGAAGACGTATCGGCGTGTGCTATGCCCCGCCGGTGTCCTTGTCGAGGTGGCGGTCACGCAGTTGGGATCGGTGACCACCCCTAAACTCCGCGTCACGGTACAAGGTGCGCACCTGACTACCGCGATGAAGGCGACGATTTCCAAAATGCTCAATCGCCTGCTGGGCCTGCAATATGATTTGACACCATTTTACCGATTGGCTGCGGATCACCCACCATTGCATGAATTGGCCCGGCAATTCCGCGGTATGAAGCCACCGCGTTTTTCTGGAGTGTTCGAAGGCATCATTAATGCGATCGCCTGTCAGCAACTGACATTGACAGTTGGCATTGGGTTCTTAAACCGTCTTGCGTCGGCCTGCGGTGGCGGCATTACCAGCGGGGGCATGACATTCCATGCATTTCCTCAACCACAGGCGCTGGCTGTAGTGTCACCTGAGAAATTGCGAGAGTTGGGCTTCAGTCACAACAAGAGTCGGGCAATCATTGAATTGGCGCAGGGTATTGCAAGCGGCCAGATTGATTTTGAGCGGTTTGAGGCGATGCCGGATGCGCAGGCACTGAGGCAATTGCAGATTCTGCGCGGTGTCGGGCGCTGGACCGCGGAATATACTCTATTGCGCGGCTTGGGCCGAGTGCATATTTTCCCCGGCGACGATGTAGGCGCTCGCAATAACCTCCAACGATGGCTTCATATTACCAAATCACTGGATTATCAAGGCGTTCGCCAGTCATTGGGAGAATGGCACCGCTTTGGGGGGTTGGTATACTTTCATCTACTGCTGCGAAGCCTGGCGGAAGCCGGACACATTGAAGCGTAGCGGCATGGGGGTTGGCAAATTGGGTAAACGCATGTTATTCACGGTAGGCCACTCCACAAGAACGTGGAAAGAATTTGTATTGTTACTGAAGACGTGGAAGATACAGGAACTTATTGATGTGCGGACGATTCCGCGTTCGCGGGCATTTCCCTGGTTTGAAAAAGCACACATGCAAAAGGCTCTACCAAAAGTGGGCATCGCTTATTGCCATCTGGCTGCGCTTGGGGGCCTGCGCTATTCTAAAAAAGACTCAGTCAACACAGGCTGGCGCAATGCCAGCTTTCGCGGGTATGCGGACTACATGCAAACCGAAGAGTTTGAATCGGCTTTGAAGGAGCTTAACCGGCGGCGGACGCGGCATCGGGTGTGCGTGATGTGCGCAGAAGCCATTTGGTGGCGCTGTCATCGCCGGATGATCGCCGATGCGGAACTAATCCGCGGCATTCCTGTGCGGCATATTATGACGCAACGGGCGGCCGTGCCGCACGCGTTGACACCCTTCGCCCGCATCCGCGGGAAAAAGACACGTCATCCCGTGATCACGTATCCGGCGGGAGTTGGATCGGCACAATAGCCGGGGGCCTGCCGCCCGATCTGCAGATTATCGCCGAGGCTGGAGTATCGGATGGGGCAACATCAACGCAACGGTCTTCCCGGCGTTCGCAATCCTCCGGAAACGACTCATAAAGGCTGGCCCAGTGTCGCACGTCGCGCTCTACTTGCGTCTACCTTGCAAAGTAGTAATAATACATGTAAGAGTATTACGCGGTCTCGCCCAGCGTTATTGGGCACTGGTGGGATGAGGGCCGTACATAGGAGTTTCAATCATGAAGGTGACGACAAAGGGCCAGGTAACGGTACCTCGGGCAATTCGCGAGCGTACCGGAATTCTTCCCCACACGGACGTAGAATTTATCATGCGCGGAAAAGAGGTTATTTTACGCAAGCTATCGGGCGGACGGCGGGGAAACGCATTGATCGCACAAATGCGCGGCCGTGCCGGCACCGGCTTGTCCACCGATGAGATCATGAAACTTACGCGGAAGTGATTCATGGCCGCCATGATCGTGGATTCTAATGTGTTGCTGGATATTCTCACTGAGGATTCCCAGTGGTTTCAATGGGCCAGCACGGCGTTAGCCCAGGCGGCTCAACACCATAAGTTAGTCATCAACGCGATAATCTTTGCCGAGGTGTCCGTGCGATTTCCCCGAATTGAGGATGTCAATGATGCGATTCCATTGGAGTGGTTCGAACGCCGCGCTATTCCATACGAGGCAGCTTTTCTGGCGGCAAAATGCTTTTTGGCATATCGGCGGCGCGGCGGAGAACGGTCAGCAGTATTACCTGATTTTTTCATCGGCGCTCATGCGGCGGTTGAAGGACTCCGACTGATCACCCGCGACGTGGGACGCTACAGAACATATTTTCCGCGATTGGATATCATCTGCCCCAGCGAAGCGTAATCGCAACTCTCAGATCGCCGGCATATTTCTAAATTTGAGCGTCATCTATGAAAGGTATGGCACAGACCACCAAGCTACATTCGGGCGTAAATCTTTTCCGAGCCGCTGCCAGCCAGCCTCCGTGCCATCACTGTATTGGTTTGACGGCATAGCCTCTTCGGTTATTGTAAGGCCGTCTTAAATTTGGATCGGCTAAGATGCAGCATCGGCATTTGAAATCTTCAACCATGACGCTGGTGGCGACTGATGACATTATCTCCCGTGGTCGGCTGCAGGACAACGGGGCGAACCGCAAAGTAACGGAAGAACGCAAAGGGGTGACGATTGGCCACCGAGGCCACAGAGATGCGACGCGACGACGACCACGATATATACCACGAGGTAACGGTGGTGGGCGGAGGACGACGCTACTTTACGCATTCAACGGCCCCGCTGGCGGACAAGGATGCTTACCGGCAAAGCGTCCGGGGTTGCAAGGTTCATCTGCCGGATCCTTATTTCCAACGGTATCACTTTTGGATGCCTTATGCCCGCGAACACTCAACCTGACTGGGAACGGCTGCTGATGGCCGCCGCCCGACTACAACGAATTCTTCCGGGAGCGGTGCTCGTTGGGGATACCGCCTCGGCAATTCATGCGGGGCACCGGTTCTCACATGATGCGGATCATGTTCCGGGAGTGACACATCATGGCCAAAATTCAGATCAAACGTGTTTATGATAAACCATCTTCCGCTGACGGATTGCGGATTCTCGTAGAGCGACTCTGGCCGCGGGGATTGACCAAAGAAAAGGCCGCAATTGACCTGTGGCTCAAGGAGATCGCTCCCAGCGCGGAATTGCGAAAGTGGTTTGGCCACGATCCGGCGAAATGGGAAGAATTTAAAAAGCGGTATTGGGATGAGCTGCGGCATAATCCGTCGGCAGTCGAAACGCTGCGCGAGAATATCACGAAAGGTACCGTCACATTTGTCTATGCGGCCCGTGATGAAACGCACAATGGCGCATTGGCCCTGCGGGAATTCCTTACCCTCGCGTAGGAGTGGCACCAGGTTGAGGCCGATGAGATGATATTTATTGGTCCATGCGGAAATAAATGCAATGAAAAGCCCCAATCGGGAAATTGCCGCAGCTGAAAAACGGCTAAAAACGGGAACACACGCCAGGACGAACAGCACCATCGAAGCACCAGATTGGTCAACAATTCCGGCTCCGGTAGATGACGGCGCGGCCCGCCATCTGGTGGACATGCCAGTCCCCTCCCTTGCGCTTGCCGCTACCGATGGCACGACGGTAAACCTGTTCACACTTCCGGGCAGGGTTGTGGTCTATGCGTATCCACGGACGGGAAAGCCCGGGCTCGCCAATCCGGACGGGTGGGATTTGATTCCCGGCGCACGCGGATGTACGCCGCAGTCCTGTGCCTTCCGAGATCATTTTGCGCGGTTGAAAACCTTAGGTATCCGTCATTTGTTCGGCCTTTCCACACAAAGCCCGGATTATCAGCGCGAAGTCGCGGAGCGATTGCATCTGCCATTTCCAATACTTTCCGATGCCGATCTCATCTTGGCCAGAGCCATGCGTCTGCCGACGTTTGAAACCGGAGGAAAGACGTTGCTCAAACGTCTCACGATGGTGATACTGGATGGCACGGTGGAGCACATTTTTTATCCGGTTTTTCCACCGGATCAGAATGCCGCCACGGTGGCGGCGTGGCTGGCGGCCCGCGCCGGCAG
>JAKATV010000458.1 GCA_021818565.1 Planctomycetota bacterium | reverse complement strand
TTCCTCCTTGAAGAGAAAATCACACCGACCCACCTCCAATGTGGATCATCTAACGCCCATTATAGCAAACCCCTTCCGCGTAAAGTGTCACGCACCCATTTATGAATTTATGAATAGCGAACCAATGGGTGATTTGTCAAAATTATAGCTTTGGATATAATGCGGTGCTCTCTGGCCCTCATCGTCTAGAGGCCTAGGACACGGGCTTTTCACGCCTGTAACTGGGGTTCGAATCCCCATGAGGGCAGTTTGGTTAAGCCGCCGCAGCCTACAGGCAGGCCGCGGCGGTATTTGAGGAATTAGAGGAATTAAATGTCGATTAAAGCTATTGATTTGCGTCGCGGTGTTGCAGTTGAATACAACAACAAATTATATGTTGTGCATGATTTCGCAAAAGTATCAAAAGGAAATTGGCGTTCCTTCATGCAGGTAAAGCTCAAAGACACCCAAACCGGCAGTATTATCGAACAGCGGTTTCGCGTGGATGATACGTTGGAACAGGCTTTTTTGGATCAAAAGCCTATGGAATATCTCTATTCCGACACAACAACGCATTATTTCATGGACCTCACGGATTTTGAGCAACTGGAACTTTCCGGCGATGTGGTGGGTGAAGCGGTGAAATACCTCAAGCCCAATACCCAAGTTCAGATTACCATGTATCAAGGCAAACCCTTTTCAGTGGAATTGCCCAACACGGTGGAACTGGAAATTACCGATTGCCCACCGAGCATTAAAGGTGCTACCGTAAGCAACGTTGGAAAAGACGCCACGCTGGAAACCGGCATGATTCTTAACGTGCCCGACTTTATTTCCCAGGGAACTGTCGTGCGCGTGGATACCCGCACCGGTGAATATCTTGGTCGGGTAAATGACTAACTCCCTCCTGCGGCGTTAGCCAAGTGATGGTCCGCCAAGCGCGGATCGTTAGTGGATGATGAACCGGCGTAGTTTTCCGGATATGCCCGTTCCTGCCTGCAGGACGGCGCGAAATTGAGACCCGCGATGACCGATATCCCGCCCAAGCCGCCCTCTGATGAATTGCCATCCCAGGACGCACGATACAAGCCACCCACGCGGTTTTCCCAACCCAAACCGCCAGCCTTGCCGAAGCGTTTTATTCTTTTGCTGGTGGAACCTGAAAAATGGGCGCAGGCGGCGATGTACCCGGCCTCGGCCACATTTTGGCCGTTGGTTTGGGCATTGATCATCGCGACCCTGTGCATGGGCTATTCCATGTGCGCTGGATCCATCAAACCGCTGCAGGCATTTGCCGCATCTTATGACCAGCGCTTTCTGCCAATGCAAATTAATAAAGGCCAACTCTCAATTATCCCGCCGAAGGGAAAAACCAAACTCATACCGATGAAAGTGCAGACTCCCGTGGAAACCGTGCTGGCCGATCCCGCACTCGTGGGCGCGGCAAAACTCAAGACCGATCCATTAATCGTGCTTTTTGATCGCGACAGCGTAGTCTTGACCGGTTCGACCTGGGGCGGCTCCTGGATAATTATGCCCATGGCGCAGTTGCAACGGGAAGTCCTGGCGGTCAATGGGCAGATCAAGCCCTCCCTGGCGAAATCCCTGCCCACTGATAAACTACCGGCCATTATTCTGGATTCCAAAACACTTCCGGCTCTGATGCCCTTAACCAGCGTGATTCTAGGCTTGGGGTCACTACCCGCCTTTCTTTTAGGGTTCTGCCTCTGGACCGTGCTGATGGTATTTATGACCGGATTTCTGATCATGTCGATTAACCGCAACATTGGAATGCCGCTGAAAGTCGCGTGGCGAATTTCCATGGCGGTGATGATTCCCCTGTTGGTACTGCGCGGATTACTGGCCGTGTTTGGTGTGGTACCGGCGATGAACCAATCTCCCATGATCGATCAAATCATTTATATGGCCCCCATCGCATTGGCCTTATGGGCCGCCGTTCTGGCCAATCGCAAGTTCGGCAAACCCTCCGGCGGGAAGCCCCGCAATTTATAAGTAATTTATAAGCTGTGACGATTCGGCAGGAACCGGGTAAAATCTTTTCTTTGCAACGACCATTGGAGAAGCAGTTCATGGTTGAAGTCAAATCGAATTATTGGAAGGAGATACAAGACCTGCCGCCGGAATGGCAATCCCTGCGTCACGACCAGACGGAAACACTGGTAGGGGCATGGCAAAAACAAGCGATTAGCATGCAGGACAGCGATGCCTATAAGACTTTCCTGATCAAATTACGACGACAATGGGCGATTGAAACCGGCGTACTCGAGCGGCTTTATTCCATTAGTGACGGTGCCACTAAAACCCTCATTGAGCAAGGCTTGGATGCGGCTTTCATATCCAGTGGCGATACTGACCGATCGGTCAGCGAAGTAGTCGCGGTGATTAAGGACCAATACAATGCCATTGAAGGGCTGTATCAATTTATCTCCGGCAACAGACCCCTTAGTAAATCGTATCTGAAGGAACTGCACGCAGTGTTGACCGCCAATCAGAGCCATTACGACGCGATTGATACCCTTGGGCAGCGCGTACAAAGGGAACTGCCGCGCGGCGTCTGGAAAAGCTTGAAAAACAACGTCGAAGGCCCTGACGATTTTATCTTTGAATTTTGCCCCCCCGAGCATGTTGAATCTGAAATGGATCGCCTTTTGCAGATGCACGCAGAGCATGAAAAAAATGGAGTGCCTCCGGAAATTGAAGCGGCGTGGCTGCATCATCGTTTTACGCTGATACATCCCTTTACCGATGGAAATGGCCGCGTGGCGCGATGCCTTGCGACCTTAGTTTTGCTTAAGCATAAGTGGTTTCCTCTGGTAGTGACACGCAATGAAAGAATGGATTATATCAATGCATTGCGATCCGCTGACAGCGGGGACTTAATGCCCCTGATCCATTTATTCTGTACCCTTCAGACCCGGTCGGTCCGGCAGGCAATGAGCCTAAGCGAGGAGACGGCTGGTGAAGCAACTGCCATGAAGTCCGTACTCGGCGCTATCAAAAACAAGCTCACGCAACAGCTCCAGATCGTGCGAACCCAAAAAATGGAAATATTGAAAACTGGAGACGCATTATATGAGATAGTGAGTCAACAGCTTGCCGATAACGCCGTGGAGATCAATAGATCCCTTGGTTCTCTTCATGTCCAAGCCTTTGCGGATCAAGCTAATCGGCGTAACCCTAAGGACGCCCCAAGCGTAAATTTTCATAGATTTCAGATTGTTAGCTGCGCACAAGCTTTGGGCTATTACGCCAACCAGCAGGTGTACCAGGCATGGGCGCGGCTTGTTATATCTTCCACCGGTCAATTGTCCCCCCTGCGGACGGAATTACTCTTCGCGTTCCATGGCATCGGCGGTAACTCCGACGGCGTGCTGGTTTGTTCCGCCATGGCGTACACGAAGCAGCCCACGGACGAGGGGAAATCAGAGATAAGCGAGATTCGTGCGTTGATTGATGAGCCTTTTTATTTCACCTACGACCAAGACCCGACGAAGGTCGCGGAAACATTTAGAAAATGGGCAAATTCCGCAATTCTCAAGGGATTGGACTACTGGCGGAAGGGGCTGGGCGCGTAACGGCGAGAATTTACACCGGCAATGGTGTAAAATACGGGCATGTTTACGGGCTTGATACAAGCGGTGGGAACAATTCAGGCGGTCATGGATACGCCGCGGGGTCGGCGTATCGTCTTAGATGCCACAGACTTAGGGCCTGCTACTTTTGAAGTGGGTGAAAGCATCGCCATCTCCGGCGTATGCCTGAGTTTGGTGCGCATTGAACCGGGGCAAAGATTGGAATTTGACGCCGTGCGTGAAACCATGGCCGTAACCAGTCTGGGCGATAAACACCCGGGCGATGCGGTAAATCTCGAACGCTCACTTCGGGCGGGTGATTTGCTGGGCGGCCATTTTGTACAAGGGCACGTGGATGCCGTGACCGAGGTGGTCAAAGTCAATGCCGTCCCCGGTGACTGGCGAATTGTTTTTTCGCTTCCAGACATGTGCCGCAATATGATTGTACCCAAGGGAAGCATTGCGATTGATGGCGTAAGCATGACCATCGCTACGGTGGATTCCAATACATTCAGCGTGGCGGTCATTGAGCTGACCCGAGAGAAGACCACACTGGGAGGGTTGAAAATCGGCAGCCGGGTGAATATTGAAACCGATATTTTAACCCGCACGATTGTAAATTATCTCAAACATCTTGATCCCGCAGCCCTGCAGCGCATGGCCGCCAACCCGGCGGATCAGATGATCGGGGCGACACCATGACCGCTTACCTTCCCACCATCGGCATAACCATGGGCGACCCCGCGGGTATCGGTGCCGAAGTTATTGTCAAGGCTTTATCCGATCCGGAAATACGCAAAATGGGCCGGTTTGTGGTATTTGGCTTTAATGAGCTGTTGGCGTACTGCGCTGACCTTGCGGAAATTGAACCTTTCTGGTGGCGCGATCAACATGAACGCCTGCGTCCCTACGACCATGACGTGGTGGTGCTGGATTATGACGAATTCTCCTTCTTGGGAATGGACGTGCGGGCCGCATCCAAACAAGGGGGCTTGGCATCGATGAAATTTGTTACCGATGCCATTGATGCGGCACGAAAAAATCAGATTGACGCCATAGTCACCGGGCCGATCTGTAAGGAAAGCTGGAAACTTGCCGGCTACACCCGATGGCCAGGCCACACGGAACTACTGGCTGAAAAAACCAACGCCCGGCGATATGCCATGATGTTTGCGGCCAATGCTCCTGCGGCGGTATCGGGAGGTCTGCCGCCGGGTACGACGGTGCCTGAATTACACAAAGGTTTGCGGGTGGTGCTGTGCACGATTCATGAAGCTCTTTTCGAGCTGCGCCATAGTTTTAAAATCGGCACGGTATTTGATCCCATTGATCTGGCGCATCAGGCACTTAAAGATTGGTTCGGTATTGAGCACCCACGGATTGCGGTGTGCGGATTAAACCCCCACGCGAGTGAAAATGGGCAATTTGGGGATGAAGAGAAGCGGATTATCGAGCCGGCAATACTCATGGCCCGCCAACATGGTATTGACGCCCAAGGCCCCTTCAGTGCCGACACCATTTTTTATAAAGCGGCGAAAGGCGGCTATGATCTGGTCGTGGCGATGTATCATGACCAGGGGTTGATACCCGTGAAACTGCTCGATTTTAACAACAGCGTCAATTTGACGCTGGGCCTGCCGATAATTCGAACCAGTGTGGACCACGGTACCGCGTTTGATATTGTGGGCAAAAATAAGGCTGATCCGGGCAGCATGAAGGCGGCCCTGACCATGGCGTGCCGAATCGCGGCGCAGAGCCGGAAAAGCCGGATCGAACATCGCACGCCCGATTCACAGTAAGGGGTGGGTGCCGGTCTATCAATTACCCAACGGGTCACAAAAGCACGCGCCATGCACCGGCGGAGATATTTACGAAAGAACACCGGTATATTTCAGGAGTTTTCAACGCTTGTCTAAAGATCATCGCACCGAATTATCCGTCCATCGGGAAAAGGCGATTCTCGTGGGAGTTCTGCTGCCGGACTCAACGGCTGATCCGCGCGATCCGCTGGGAGAATTAGCCAGCTTGGCCACCACCGCCGGAGCCGAGGTTATTGAGCGTGTTATTCAGCAGCGACAAAGCATTGATCCCGGAACCTATATCGGCCGGGGCAAAGCGGAAGAAATCGGGCGCATGGTCAAAGTGCATGGCGCGGAGGTGGTGATATTTGACAATGACATGTCGCCTAACCAGTTGCGTGATCTGGAAAAGATTTGTGACTGCAAAGTTCTGGATCGCAGTGAATTGATTCTCGATATTTTCGGTACACGGGCCAGAACCCATGAAGCTCAATTGCAGGTAGCGCTGGCGCAGCTGGAATATACCTATCCGCGCCTCCGGCACATGTGGGCGCATCTGGAGCGCATCGGTGCCGGTGCCGGAGCCGGAGTCGGTGCCCGCGGCCCCGGTGAAATGCAGTTGGAAATTGACCGACGCCTGGTGCGGGACAAAGTTTCCGATTTGAAAAAGCGCATTGCCCAGGTACAGGATCGCAAAAGCCGGGAAGTCTCTACCCGGAAAGAACAGCATTTCACGGTCAGTCTGGTAGGCTACACCAATGCCGGCAAGAGCACGATGTTCAACACGCTGACCGGAGCGGGAACATTTGTGGAAGACAAGCTTTTTGCCACATTGGATACTAAAACGCGGCAATGGCGTCTGGCCAGCGCCCACAGCGGATTGTTGTCGGATACCGTGGGGTTTGTGCGTGATCTGCCCCACCATCTCGTGGCGTCATTCAAAGCAACTTTAGAGGAAGCCACCGACGCCGATCTGCTTCTGGTGGTTCTGGATGTGTCCCATCCCCATGCCATGCAGCAGTTGATCAGCGTGCAGAAAGTGCTGATGGACATTGGTTGCGGCAATCAACGCGCGCAGCTGCTTTTAAATAAAATCGATGCGGTTGCGTCGCCGGATGATCTGGCATTCTGGAAACTTAAATTTCCCAGCGCGCTAGCGGTCAGCGCTAAATCCGGCGAAGGCGTCGCCCGGCTTACCGAATTGGTCCTTAGCACGATGCTTGGCGAGTTGCTGCACGCCCGAATATCGGTGCCGCTTTCAGACAGCAAGGGCATAACATTTCTGGAAAAATTTGCCACCGTGCTGGCCCGCGATTATGAATTGGTCGCCAATCGGGTGGTGCTGGAAGTACACATCAGTTCGCGTATCATGCAACAGATGTATAATCATGCCCGCCATCCGGAAATCCTGTGGCAACAGCCGATTCACAACAATAACGGCGGCAGCCACGGCCCGGCACCGCTGCTGGTTTCGCAATTATTGCCCGCGGATTTTGGTGAACCTCGCGTAGCTAAGCCAGGCATGTAAAATGGCGCAGTGATTTTCAAAGGATCAGACGCAACCATGGCACGATGTTTTGTCATTCATCCCGCGGACAACGTGGCCACCATGCTGGATAACGCCGATAATGGCGCGCTCGTGGAGATTCTTGGCGCGGGCGGCGGCGCTATGCTGACCGTTGGAGAAAACATGGCATTGGGGCATAAAGTCGCGGTTATGGATATTGCGTGTGGAGCTCCGGTAATAAAATATGGTGTGGCGATAGGAACGGCCGGCGAACATATTTTCAGGGGAAGATGGGTGCATTTGCATAATTGTATAAGTCAATTTGATCAACGCTCTGGAACGCTGGACGTGCACACGGGGGCCGCCACGGACACACGTTATGAATAATACCTTACCGCAAACATGGCAGGGATACCTGCGGCCGGACGGTCGCAAGGGCGTGCGAAATATTGTACTGGTGATTTACACGGTGGAATGCGCCGGCCATGTGTCTCATGCCATTGCCAAAGATCAGGAGGATGTGCATGTTATCGGCTTTCCCGGGTGTTATGACAATCAGTATGCCGTGCGTTTAATGCTGGCCCTGGCCCGGCACCCGAATGTCGGCGCGGTATTAAGCGTGGGGCTGGGGTGCGAATATACACAACCGGAAAAAATTGCCCAGGTTGTGCGCGAAAGCGGGCGGCCGGCGGAGTGGTTTTATATTCAGGACGCCGGGGGTACGCGCGCAGGGATTGAAAAAGGCATCCAGATTGTTACCCGCCTGCGGCAGCATATACGCAGCACCGCCCAGCGCGTGCCCATGACGTTGGCGGATTTGAGCATTGGCTGCGAATGCGGCGGATCGGACGGAACCAGCGGATTGGCGGGGAATCCAGTGGTGGGCCGGTTTTTTGATCGACTGGTGGATGCCGGCGGAAAAGCAATTTTCGAAGAAATTGTGGAAATGATCGGACTCAAAGACATCATCTTATCCCGCGCCGCTTCAACGCAGGCCCGCGGGCAGCTTGATGAAGCGTATGAAAAAGCGGTCCGGTATTGCCAAAGCGTGCGGCAATATTCCGTATCACCCGGTAATTTCGCCGGGGGCTTAACCACCATTGAAGAAAAAAGCATGGGGGCATTCGCCAAAAGCGGTACGCGGAATATTCAAGGCGTGATAAAAGTTTCCCAAGAACCACCCGGGGCCGGCCTGTGGCTCATGGACAGCGTGCCTGATGCGCACTTTATGAGTTTTGGCTATACCAACCCCAATGATACCGAAGGCATCATGGATTTAATCAGCGCCGGCTGCCAGATCGTACTTTTTGTAACCGGTCGCGGCAGCGTGATCGGTTCACCCATTGCGCCACTTATCAAAATCACCGGCAACAGCCACACCTTTAAGCGCATGGCGGAGGATATGGATTTTAATGCCGGTGCCGTGCTGGATGGCCGCATGACCATGGACCAGGCGGCAGAGGCATTACAAAATTTGGTGATCGATATTGCAGGAGGCGCTTTAAGCAAACCGGAATCCCTCGGGCATCGGGAATATTTTATCATGTACAAACATCAGGATACCCCACTTTTACAAATCGGCTGCCGGGCGTAAAGGCTCATGCGTTGTTCG
>JAKATV010000511.1 GCA_021818565.1 Planctomycetota bacterium | reverse complement strand
CCTCTCTGGGAATTCCCGCACCGGCTCATTTGACCGGAGCGGAATTTTGGAAATACCGAATATTCCGGGAGAACGCCGCCCAACGCATGGCGGTATCAGATACGCGGTTGGGAATCCCCCTGCTGTTCGGCGAGGATGTTGTTCATGGGTGCAAAACAATTTTCCCGATTCCTTTGGCGATGTCCTGCTCCTGGTCTCCAAGTCTGGTACAACAATGCCAGAGTGTAGCCGCGCGGGAGGCTACGGCGGCGGGAATCGACTGGGTTTTTGCTCCTATGGTTAATATTTCCCACGACCCGCGCTGGGGTCGTGTGGCGGAAGGCTTCGGCGAGGACCCCTACCTTGATTCATTATTTACCGCTGCAGCGGTGCGCGGATTTCAGGGCACCGCATTGGGGACGCCCTATCATGTGATATCGTGTTTGAAGCATTATATCGGATATGGTTCGGTTCAGGGAGGAAGAGATTACAATCAGGCGGAGCTTACGCGCTTTACATTGTGGAATTATCATATCCCCGCCTTCCGCGCCGGAATTAACGCCGGCGCAGCCACGGTCATGAGTGCCTTTAATTCAATCGGCGGTGTTCCGGCCACAGCGGATCGCTACACGCTGCATCATGTCCTTCGCAGACAACTTGGCTTTCAGGGATTTGTCGTCAGCGACTGGGGAGGCGTGGGCCAACTGGTCAACTGGGGCTACGCGCGCAGTCCCGCGGACGCCGCCCGCAGAGCTTTATATGCCGGCGTGGACATGGAGATGTTCAGTCATACGTATACCACACTCGTAAGACAGGTTTGCCAAGGCAAAGTATCGATTGCCGATGTCAATTCCGCAGTGCGTCGGGTGCTGGCTGTCAAATTTGCAAGCGGACTATTTGAACATCCGTACTTCAGCATGACACGCTGGAGACATGCATTTCTTAAACCCGCATCCCTGCAACTGGCTTTCCAAGCGGCGGAACGATCGTGCGTGCTTCTCAAAAATTCACATAATATCCTGCCGCTGCGTCATCCACCGCAGGATATTGCGCTCATTGGACCCTTTGTCAATACGCGAAGCCAATTTTTAGGCTGTTGGCATGACTTGGGCGGCGTGGGTCACATGACCGCCCTGTCGCAGTGCCTGCGCAAGGCCCTGGGAGAAAATGTTAAATGGTCTATTGTCAAAACCGGTATGTCGGGAAAGGGATTTCGGCACGCGGCAGCGGCGGCCAGAAGCGCTGATCTGGTGCTCTTGGCAGTTGGTGAAACGTCCAGCATGACCGGTGAAAACACCAGCCGAAAGCGAATTGGCCTGCCGAAGAAAGAGCAACAATTGTTTAACATGGTCGCGGCCAGCGGCAAACCGGTTGTCACGCTGCTATTTAACGGACGGCCACTGACAATTCCCCACGTGGTACGGTCGTCAGCGGCTGTTCTGGAATGCTGGCAGTTAGGCACGCAGACCGCCCCCGCCGTTACTGCGATCCTCATGGGCAAGTATGATCCCAGCGGCCGGCTGACGATGGACTTTCCGCGTTCGATTGGACAAATTCCGGTCTTTTACGACCACCTGAACACCGGACGCCCAACCTTGGGGAAATATATTGATGGAACTCGAAAGGCGGAATTCCCTTTCGGCTACGGTTTATCTTACACAAAGTTTCATATCGGATCGGTCCACCTGAACATTACAGGGTCAGTCGGCACCAAGCCTGTTATCGCCAGCGCCCGCGTGACAAATATCGGTCACGTACCGGGCATGGCAACCGTTCAGCTCTATATCAGGGGTCTGTACTTTAGCGCGGGGTGCCGACCGGTCAGAGAATTGATGGGATTTCGCCGCGTGCAACTTGCCCCGGGGCAAAGCCAGATGGTCAGCTTTACGCTTGGTGCCAAGGACTGGGGATACTATACTGCCGGAGGCAGATGGCTGGTTGAGCCGAGTCATTTTGAAATCTGGATTTCCTCGAATTCCAGTTCAGGTCAACCCGCGGACTTCACTTTGGGCCGCCCATCATCGCCAGTACGAACCAGAAAGCGTTCTGTGACCACTGTGGCAACATCGCTTTCATACCATGGCCCGCAGCGCCACCATTAGGAGTTTACCTCATCCATGAACAACAGACGTGATTTTCTTCGGGCGTCCTCAACAGCCGCATTAACCGTTGCACTTATTGGCAGCGAATCACAGCAGGCAGCTGCTGCAACCCACCAACAGCCGAACATTCACCGCCAGGAAGATTCCTTTCAGCTATCCATAGGCGATGATGTATTGCACGCTAAAGCGTTGTCGCCCGGTATTCTGCGCCTGGACCTGCTGGCAAACGGGATAAGTGATCCGCACACTCCGGTATTGGATCCCGGCGCAACATTTCCAGGTGCCCCCAAGGCTTCGGTGGAAACAGACACGCATAGCATTCGCTTAAAAACAACGGAATTTCAGTTACTGGTCCACCGTGATTCGTCACAAATTACCCTTTTTGATCGCGCCGGTACTATTCTGTTAAGCCAAACCGGAAAGCAAAGAATGCTGGTGAATCCCCAAAATCAGGGCGCCACCGGTGTGACTTTCGGCCGCGATAAAAAAGCGAATTTCTATGGCATTCATAATTCCGCCGAGTGGACCAACCCCAAAGTCCCGGTGCTTAAAAATGGCCAGGGCGTCCCAAACGGAACTTACAAAGTTGAAGCCTCAGCCGAAGGCGGCGGTGGAGCGCCCTTTGCCTGGACCACATCAGGCTGCGGCATTCTTGTGGACTCTGACGGCGGATATTTCCACATTAATGACGATGAAATCAGCTTTTATTATGGTAATCCTAAACCGGAAGATTATGGCCGCAATTATTTTCGTCCCAACAGTCTGACCGTGTTCATCTTTGTTGGACCTCCGAAAACCATATTCCAAAGTTTGGCCATGGTTTCAGGGAAAATGCCACTGTTTCCCAAATGGGCCTACGGTTTTACCAACTCGCAATGGGGCACGGATCAACATTTGCTGCGGCACTATTTGGAAACCTATCGCGCCAGGGATATTCCAATTGATAACTTCACCCTTGACTTTGACTGGAAAGACTGGGGTGCCAGCCATTTTGGCGAGTTCCGATGGAATCCGGTTAAATATTCACAGGCCTTGCTGCCCGGCGAAAACCCGGATGCACTGATTAACTGGACGCGGAATTTGGAATGCAAAATTACCGGCATTATGAAACCGCGGATTATCATCAGTACCGTGAAAGGCAAACTTGAGCCGATGACCACACAGGGCGCATCGGCAAAAAAACTCGGTATTTTCCTGCCCGGGGAAAAGCCGTTCGCGGATTATTTTTCCGAGCTGATGTCACTGGATCTCGATTTTTACAAACCCCTATGCCGACAATGGTATTGGCATGCCACCTGGGTTCATCAATGCATGGAGCATGGAATTGCGGGATTCTGGAACGACGAAGCGGACCAGGGAAATACCGGCAATTTCCAGTTTTTGCACATGCAGCAGTCCCTGTATGACGGACAAAGAGGGGTTCGACCGAATAAGCGAGTATGGTCCATTAATCGCAATTTTTATCTCGGCTCCCAGCGCTATGCTTACGCCACATGGTCGGGGGATATTTCCACAGGATTTCATGTCATGCGGGAACAGACCCTTGCGATGATTAATACCATCACCATGGGGCAGATGCGTTGGGCCCAGGATACCGGCGGATTTAACGGCCACCCCACACCGGAAGTCTACACGCGCTGGTTTCAATTTACCGCGGTGTGCCCCACGCTACGAACCCATTGCACCAACGGTGAGCGCCGGCAACCCTGGGTGTTTGGGGATCAGGCCTGTGAAACGGTCAAACAGGCCATTCGCCAGCGTTACACATGGTTTTTCTATACCTACGCCCTTGAACATGCCGCCTGCGCGCAAACCGGTATTGGCATCGTGCGGCCATTAATCTTCGATTATCCCCATGATCCACACGTCATATCCATGGTGGATCAATGGATGTTTGGCGACTGGATTCTATGTGCGCCCGTGCTGGAAGAACTGGGAAATCAAAAGGGTCAATCCACCACTCGTCGGATTTACCTTCCCGCCGGCGAATGGACAGATTACTTCCGAGGTGATCGATACACCGGCGGCCAATGGATTAATTACACCCTGAACACCGATTCCTGGATGGACTGGCCTCTTTTTATTAAGCAAGGCGCGATTATCCCGGCTGCAGAGCCGGTCCGCGCCATTCACACCGCCAATCCCGAAATGGTCTACATTGATATTCACCCAACATCGGCGGCCACCTCCGGGCTGTTTTATGATGATGATGGAACAACGTACGGATATGAAAAAAACGAATTTCACCGGCAGCAAATCACGGTGAAAGCCGATGGGCAACGTACCGTCGTAACCGTAAGCCCCAGTTCGGGAACGTATCAGTCTTCGGTTAAACATTTCATTTTGCGCGTCCACGGCAACGCGGCCGCGAGTGTAACCGTCAATAGTTCACCGGCCCACGAAGTGGACCAATGGACGCAATTCGCCCACGCCACTGTTAGTTGGGTCACGGATATCGATGTGGCAGGGCCTGTGACGCTGATCAAAATTCCTTGCGGACCCCAGACAGAGGTGATCCTCCATGGGACAAAGGATGTCACGAAGCGTTCCGAAGTATTCAGGGCGGCCCAGGCTTCGCTCTCCGGCCCAACTCCACAAGAACGTCCGGTCATCAACAGCAACGATAAGGGAGAATCGTGGATCGCGGGACTTGATACGATCGCAATGGCGGCAACATTTTATCTGCGACGAAGGCGGGCGGGTAAATATCATGCAGTATTTCAAGTCAATAATCCGTCTATCTTGGATACACAATCAGCGAACATTTATATCAACGGGCGATTTTACAAAACGCTTAAAATTCCCCCGGCGCGAAAATCGCAGCCTTGGATCAGCCTGCAAGTCCACTTGCAATTGGCGGCAGGCAACAACACCGTGATGATCCGACATGATACGGGAACCACCGGGAAACTCCGTTTGAATACCATTGAAATTCCCTGGAACCCGCTGTAAGAGTCATGGGCATCGCCCTTCCCAGACCTGCGTCGGCAACTATTATCCGTAGCCGAAAATAAGCGGGAGTCTCGATCCACGATTGCCCCCGGCTTGGCTCAATCAGGATGCATTGTCCGACTCGCGCGGTCGCTTCTGCGGCCAAAAGGGGGGCGAAATCCCAGCAAATAAGGTTCCGACCGCGTACTTCGACCCCGCAAGCCGCCGATAGCCGCGCACGACTTTTCCGAATTATTGCCGGCGATCAGGGCTGTCAATTCTGACCGGCGATTTCGTCTCAGTTCTCAGAGCTTGGCCGCAGTTGCCGGCGGCGGGTTATTTGCGCCAGGTTGCGTGGGGGCCGATTCGACTCGGCCAAAGATCATGCGACCGGCGGAGGTTTGCACGGTGTTGTTGATCAGCACGGGAATCTCCTGGCCCAGAAAATCTCTGGCCCCTTCCACAACTACCATGGTGCCGTCATCAAGATATCCCACACCTTGTTGCGCCGCTTCACCGGGTTTGATAATTCGCAGGCGCATGGTTTCACCGGGCAATGCCGTGGGTTTAATGGCGTTGGCCAGTTCATGCAGATTCAACACCTGCACGCCGTGCACTGCCGCAACTTTATTGAGATTAAAATCGTTGGTGACAAGGCGTCCGTTTTCCTGCTTGGCCAATGACACAAGCTTCTGGTCCACCCCCACCAGCGCGACATCCTGCAGCGTGCCATCCCAGATATGCACTTCAAGTTTTGGCAGAGCTTGCAGCCGATGGAGCACATCTACCGATCGCCGCCCGCGCCCGCGCTTTAATTTATCCTGCGAATCAGCGACGGTTTGCAGTTCATTTACCACAAACCGCGGCACGACAATGCGGCTTTCAAAGATCCCCGTGGCGGCGATATCCGCGATGCGACCGTCAATAATAACGCTGGTGTCAAGAATAAACGGACGAGTGCCGCGCTTGCCGCGGGTAAATTCCACATACGGAATGACAAAACGAAAATCGTCACGTGTCTGAAGAATTAATGATACCGACAGATAACACGTAATAAGCCCCAACAGCAATTTAATGCCGGTAATCAGCGGTTGGGCACTGCGCAATTGGGCTGGAATAAAAAATATCTGCAACACTTCACTGATCAGGTAATCCAATGCCAGCGCCACAAGAATCCCAACCAGGATGCCGAAAAACATGCCGGACATCGCGGCGAGATTTTTCCGCTTGATCAGAAAGTCCAGCATAATCACGGCAATGGCAATCACCACGGCCACCACCATCATGATGTAGGCGGCGTTACCAGCAGCCACCGTGGAAGACAAAAATGCCAGAGCCACCGCCGCGACCAGCGAGATAAATAAAATACGAATGACCGCAAGAATCATAACGACTCCGAAAATTATAAGGGCCTGGTGCCAGATGAATTATCAGCTATTGTAACGCCGGAAATCTTTACGCCAAGACAAGGGGACGGACAAGGGAAAAAAGAGGGCAAGATACGCGAGCATGACACACATTTATGTCACCGGGTTAACGAACCACGGCAGCGGAGGCCGATTTGCGGTCGGAAGCGTTTTGCTGGTTGAGAAATTTTAACAAAGCGGAATAGCCCACGGCCCGCGCCGGGTCCGAAAAACTCATAAAAGCATGCCCAATGTTGGGAATCAATACCACCTGCTCCGGCACACCATTTTTCTTCAAGGCTGCCGCCATCTCCGTGGCCTGAAATGCCGGTACCAGCCGGTCCGCCAAACCCTGTATCAGCAGAGTTGGCACGCCGTCGCGGGCATAATATACCGGCGACGCCATCAGCAGGCCGCGACGGGGATGCACTTTTACCCAAGCCCCCACATACTTAAATAAGATTTTATACGCCCATGATTTACGTGGCAGCCATTTAACAAAGGACGAATCCGTGGGCGCATAAAAACCCACAGCTGCTTTTACATGCAGCTTCACATGGGGGTACTGCGTGGCGGGAAAGCGGTTTGCCTTAATCGTATATGCGGCCATCAGGGTCAGTTGTGCCGCCGCGGAAAGGCCCACGGGAATGATCGCCCGAGGATTAATCTGATATTGCTTGGCATGAACGATCATCCATGCCAAAGCATTTTTGACATCCTGAACATCTTTGGGAAATGCTCCTCCCTGTCGAACCAGACGATAATTGATGTTAAAAACCACCCATCCGCGCGCCGCCAGCCGCGGTGCCAGAAAACGCACACCGTGGTCATGGTTGCTCCCATCCACCCAGCCGCCGCCATGTATTAAAAGAACGGCTGGATGTGAGCCTGCCGAGTCCGGCACATAGAGTTCTCCATTGCGAATCCCATCCGCGGAATGAACATACGAAATGCGATGGAATAACTTATAACGAAGTTTGGAGGCCGCACCGTGCGCCGGACATCCATTGGCGCATAACATAATGCCAAGAAACAAAAAAAGGGTCGAAGTCAAAGCGAAGTTTATTTTTCCAAGCCATTGCGGCCTCGGGTGCATCATAATCACGATTCCGGTCAATCGCCGCATTAAATCGCTTGACGGTTTACAAAATCAAGCCTGTATCAATAATAGCACCATTATCTCAATGGACAATAAGGAAAAGGGATACAATTTGCGGGTGCTGTTTATTACTCTCTGCCCGGCGCGGACGAAATCAAATTCCTTTCCATCTGTCGGGATAGCGGCTTTGCCCCGCACGCTTGCGGCATGGCGGGACACCGCGGTCAGCGTGGCGGCGCTGCGGCCAGTGCTGGGTTGGTCAAGCCAAACTCACGCCGTGGCCAATTACCGCCAGGAAAATTCCACCCAAGGGGATCGCGCTAACGTGGCGACGTATATCATGCGCTGGCCCGTGTTGGAGCGGCACGGCGGGCCGCAAGGCAGCAAACTCTGGCCGGGAGCGGGATTCGCATTTCCGTTTGTCGGCCGGCGGCTGGTGAACATCCTGCACACACAGCCTTTCGATATGATGATCGCGGTTGATACGCAATTTACCGGATATGTCGCCTATCGCCTGCGCGAGATTACCGGCGTGCCCTATGTGATGGTCCAAGGCACTTCGGTGGACTTAACTCCAAAGCGGCAAAACCCCACCCGAGAGGCGATTCTTACCGCCCTGGCATGTGATGCGGAATTTGTGCTAGGCCCCAGATCAAATGCGGAGGCATTCACGCTCCGCTTTCCCGGCAGCCGATTTCGTGACTTTGACGCAATGGACTCTTCCGGGGATAAGTTCATCGCATTACTGCAGGAGGCGGTGCGGCAATCGCGGGAGAGCTTTGACTGGTAAAGTGGCTTGATAACATGAGCGGAGTCAAGGGGGGAGTCACGGTGATAGTGCGTGGCGCGCGGTAAAACAGTAAAATGCTGTCGCGCCGTGGTACTGGTCCATGGCGGCCACATACGGAGTACCAATAATAATGCCCCAACAGAGCATTTTGATAATTACCGGCGGGCAGTATCACGATTTTCCCGCGATGGCGGCATTCCTGAAAGAATTGCTGACCAG
>JAKATV010000307.1 GCA_021818565.1 Planctomycetota bacterium | reverse complement strand
TTTTACGCGATGAGCTTTTCAATTCGATTTGTTTTATGTTAATTTTTGATGAATATGCTTAACCGAATTGGCCCGCAGCATACGCCCGGTTTCGCGAACGCGGTAATTTTTCCGGGCGGGCCGCCGCGATGCGGGTTTCCAAGGCCAAGCATTCTTTTAGCGCCGGCATTGATGCCGCCGATTTCGTCGGTCGCCCGGAAGTATTGCCCCGCCCCTTGTACCATTTATGGTATGTTCTGTTACGCCACGGGACTTTAAAAATATATTTGACATAAAACCGCAAACCGGTATACTACCGAATCTTGCCCTTGATCGGCGGATGAATTCCTCCGGACGGGCAAGTTGAAATTGCAGCGTAAACCCTTGGTTTATCGCACGAATTGAATTGGAAAAGACGCGGGTAAAGCGGATACAACGGACAGGATAAGTATGTCAGCAGCAGCCCCCCATGAAAGAATTCGCATCCGTATGGAAGCCTACGATCACCGGGCGTTGGACTCTTCGGCCAAGGAAATCGTAGATCACGCAAAGCGGACCAGCGCCAAGGTGTTTGGTCCGATTCCGCTGCCCACGCGCATTGAAAAATTTACTGTTTTGCGGTCGCCGCATATTGACAAAAAGAGCCGCGAACAGTTTGAAATCCGCACCCATAAGCGGGTAATTGAAATTATGGAACCCACCCCCCGTACCATTGAAGCCTTAAACCGCTTGGTGGTGCCCGCGGGTGTGTTTGTAAAGATCAAAGCGTAAGCCAGGCCCCATCGGGGTTTTGGCTTCACGCGGCATGAACGGTTAAATTCCGTCGTTCATCGCCACCTGAGTGATCTCGGGCAAGCCGGTCGCAATGTTCTTGTGGAACGTTCGCAGGTCTTGCCTCGCAGAGCCGGATTTATCGGGGCGTGTTAAACGCTTCGGTGTGGTCGGACGGGATATCCGGGAGAACCTGACATCGTCCGCTCGCCGGACGGATAACGGGTTCCCAGATGAGCGTAACGACGGCAGAGGTATGCCATGAGCGATAATGGTAACAATAATCTATTGGCTGCATTACTTGGCCGCAAGGTCGGTATGACGCAGGTCTATGACGCCGCCGGAACGATCATTCCGGTCACGGTTGTCCAGGCCGGTCCATGCGTGGTAACGCAGGTTAAAACCGAAGAAGGCAAGGATGGCTACAACGCCATCCAGTTGGGCTTTGAAGACATCAAAGACCGTCGCAGTACCAAGCCGATTGTCGGTCATTGCAAAAAGACCGGCCAGACCAGCGCCAAGCGGTTCTTCCGTGAAGTGCGTCTGACGGAAAAGCCGACGGTTGCCGCCGGTGCTACGTTGGATGTTTCCACATTTGACGCCATCAAATGGGTGGATGTGGTAGGCACCAGCAAAGGTAAAGGCTTCCAGGGCGTTATGAAGCGTTGGAACTTCGGCGGCCAGCCGGCCTCGCACGGTACGGAGCGTAAGCACCGGTCGCCGGGCGGTATCGGCGGCGGTCAGGCTCCGCGAGGCCATGGTCGCGGTATCAAAAAAGGCAAGAAGATGGCCGGCCATCTGGGCGTGGAACAAGTTACCGCCCGCAATCTTGCACTGGTAGGCGTGGATAAAGAAAAAAATCTGCTGCTGATTAAAGGCGCTGTACCGGGCGCTAATGGCGGCCTGGTGTTTGTCCGTAAGGCCAAGACCAAGAAAATTCCGGTGGCTGGTTAATAACGTGTGATACATACGGGCCGGCTGAAAAGCCATGGCCCGGTAGAATCAGGTGATGGCTCATGATTGAATTGCCCATATATAACCAAACAGGCCAGGAAGTGGCCAAGTTCTCCCTTGATGAAGCACTGTTGGGAGGCACTGTTCGCCCGGCGTTGCTTAAGCAGGCGGTGGTGATGTACCACGCCAATTTGCGTCAGGGAACTGTTGCAACCAAAGACCGGGGCGAAGTAGCCGGCTCGACGAAAAAACTCTACGCCCAGAAGCACACCGGCAACGCCCGGCGTGGTAATCTGCGGACCAACGTCATGAAGGGCGGCGGTATGGCGTTTGGCAAAAAGCCGCGCGAATTCCGGCAGTCCATGCCGATTCAACAACGTCGTCTGGCCCGCAATAACGCCATACTCGCTAAAATCCAATCTAATACACTCAAAATTCTCGATCAACTCACCGTTCCAACCTGTAAAACCAAAGAAATGACCAAAGTGCTTCTCGCTATGCAAGTGCAGCGCTCGGTCTTAATTGCTCCGGTGGGCGTGGATCAAAATCTATTGAAAGCAACGCGTAATATTCCAACGGCCACCATTAAGCCGGCGGCCGAACTAAATGCGTATGACATTCTCCAGTCGCAAACGCTTGTGATGACGCGTGACGCACTGGAGGGTGTCCTGAATGCCGCCAAACCGGCGGAAAAGAAATCGTGACACCGGCCTGGCGATGGTCCGAAGTAAGGTAAAAGAAACGGGACGTAAATCATGGAACTTGAATTAACTGAAATCATCCGCAGGCCTGTGGTAACGGAAAAAACCGCCCATTTTGGTAATGCCCGCAACAGTTATACCTTTGAGGTTGATGACCGTGCGGATAAGGGGCTTATCAAAAAAGCGATTGAGTCGCTTTACCATGTGCATGTTGAAGCGGTGCGAACTATGGTGGTGGCCGGTAAGCCAAATCGCACCAAAACGGGGCACAAAATTACGCCTTCCTGGAAGAAGGCCATCGTGAAAGTCCATGCGGATGAAAAGATCGAAATATATTGAACAGTAATAGTTTGGATCAGGAATTTATGCCGCCGATGCCGGTGGCTTTGATCAGTGAGTGAATCATGCCAATTAAAACATACAAACCGACTTCCGCGGGACGACGCCTCAGCTCCGTCAACGCATTTGCCGAATTAACCCGCAATGAGCCGGAAAAATCGCTGACCGAACCCAAAGTGAAAACCGGCGGACGCAACCATCGTGGATGGATTACCTGTCGGCACATTGGCGGCGGCCATAAACAGCTTTATCGTCGCATTGACTTTAAGCGGAACAAAGATGGTGTGGTGGCCAAAGTTGAATCCATTGAATATGATCCCAATCGCAGCTCATTTATCGCCCTGCTGCAATATGCGGATGGTGAAAAACGCTATATCCTGGCACCCCAGGGTGTAAAAGTCGGAGACGCCATTGAAAGCGGAACCCGGCCTGACATTGAAAAAACTCCCGGCAACGCGATGCCGCTTGAAATCGTCCCAGTGGGTATTGAAATTCATAATATCGAGATGAAGCCTGGCCAGGGCGGACAAATTGTCCGAAGCGCCGGCGGTGTGGCTCGTTTGATCGGTAAAGACGCCGGCCATGCCACCATCCAGTTGCCTTCCGGCGAAGTTCGGCAAATTAACTGGAAATGTCGGGCCACCATCGGACAAATCGGTAATGCGGATTGGTTTAATATCCGTTGGGGTAAGGCCGGCCGCATGCGCTATCGCGGTATTCGCCCAAGTGTGCGCGGCGTGGCGCAGAACCCCGTAAGCCATCCGCTGGGCGGTGGTGAAGGTCGTTCCGGCGGTGGTCGCCATCCGGTAAGCAAATGGGGCGTGCCGGCCAAGGGCGGAAAAACCCGTAATCCGCGGAAGAATTCTTCCAGCAAAATTATGCGTCGCCGCATGACGGTGCGTTATGGTGAATCGGTTCTGCGTAGACGTTAAGGTTTAACAAGATTGTAGGTCCCAGGCTCGCTGGTGCGGCCTGGATAGATGAAAGTTGCTCGATAGAGCGAGGAATTCATGAGTCGAAGCTCGAAAAAAGGCCCGTTTGTTGCGTATCACCTTCTGGAGAAGGTCAACCGGCTTAATGAGCGCAACGCCAAGGATGCGATCAAAACCTGGTCCCGCGCCAGCACGATTGTCCCGGATTTTGTCGGCCACACCTTTATGGTGCATAACGGCAAGACCCATGTACGCGTGTTCATTACTGAGGACATGGTAGGCCATAAGCTCGGCGAATTTGCGCCAACGCGCAGCTTCAAAGGGCATACGATGGTCAAGAAGGAAGAAGCAGCCTGATACGGGCTTGATCGCTAAACGGTCGGGCAGGAAAAACTTGTCCGGGCTTTTCGGCAACGCAAAGAGGATTTGGATATGGCTAACTTTGTATCAACATGGCGATTCGCCAAAATCGCGCCACGCAAGGCTCGACTGGTTGCGGATCTTATTCGCGGCAAGCCGGTGGATGAGGCTTTTGATCTGTTGAAGTTTTCCAAAAAACGGGCGGCGATCATGGTGGGCAAGGTCCTGCAGGCGGCGGTCGCCAGCGCCGATGAAAAGCAGGTCGATGTCGGTGATCTGTACGTTTCACAATCGTTTTGTGATGCCGGCCCGATAGCCAAACGCATGATGCCCAAGGATCGCGGCAAGAGCTATCGCATTCTCAAGCGCACCTGCCACATCACCATTGGTGTGGACGAAGGTGCCCAGGAACGCGCCCAAGCTCTGGCTGAACGTAAAAAAAATAAGCGCAAACCGCGCGCCGCGAAAGCGAAGGCGGCATAAACGTGTAATGTATGCCTGACCGGGGTAAGGTCAGGCGGAAATACCCAATCCGGTGCTCGCAATAAGCAAAAGCCCGGCAGTGAAGAGGTAAACATGGGTCAAAAGATTAATCCAGTTGGATTTCGAACCGGGATAACCGAAGGCTGGTCCAGCCGCTGGTTTGCCCCCAAGAAGCTCTTTGGTGAGTTGCTGGTGGAAGACCAGAAGATTCGTGAATTCGTGGATGAACGGCTGAATCGTAAGCCGCCCTATGCGGCTGTAGCGCGCACGGAAATTGAGCGCACACGCGAAGAGTTGAAAGTCATTCTGCATACCGCTCGGCCGGGCGTGGTCATCGGCCCCAAGGGGGCGGAAGTTGATAAACTCCGCGATGCCCTGGAAGAGCTTACCCGCCGCAAGGTGAAAGTGGAAATCGCCGAAATCGGCAATCCGGACCGGGACGCCAAGCTTGTGGCGGAAGGTATCGCCGAGCAGTTGAAAAAGCGGGCATCGTTCCGCCGGGTGCTCAAGCAGAAGGCGGAAGGCGCAATGAACGCCGGTGCCCTGGGTATCAAAATTCAGATTTCAGGCCGCATCGGCGGGGCGGAAATCGCCCGGGTAGAAAAGCACATTTCCGGAAGTATCCCGCTGCACACCTTGCAGGCGAGTATTTCTTACGGACTGGTGCACTGCGAAACCCCGTATGGCGTCATTGGCATTAAAGTGTGGATTTATCGTGGTTTATACGCCGATCTCGATGCCGCTGCGGAAGCAGCCGGAGCGGGTCGCGCACCCCGGCGGCCGCGGCGTCGGTGATGCTGGAAGTTATCAGTGTTAGACCTGTTTGCGATGTCAAACGGGTATGAGGAGTAATAAGCATGGCGATGATGCCGGCACGAGTAAAATGGCGCAAACAACAGCGCGGAATCATGAAGGGCAATGCCACCCGAGGCAACAAGGTAAGCTTCGGTGAATATGCGCTTCAGTCCCTGGAGCCAGGCCGAATCACCGGTCGGCAGATTGAAGCCGGTCGTATGGCGTGCAGCCATTATCTGGCGCGTGAAGGTCGGGTGTATATCCGGATTTTCCCGCACAAGAGCTTCTCGAAAAAGCCGCTGGAAACTCGAATGGGAACCGGAAAAGGTGAACCGGAATTCTGGGCGGCGGAAGTGAAACCTGGTACGGTGATGTTTGAAATCGCCGGTGTGGATGAAACTGTGGCGCGGCGGGCGTTTTCCCGCGTGGCGTGCAAAATGCCGGTTCGTACCCGGTTTGTGCAACGCCGCCACACAATGTAATAGGTAAGCGGACAGGCAAAGGTGACGCATGGCAACAAAAACCAAACAGATGCTTGACGAGCTGCGGAAGCTCGATGAGACGCAGTTGAAGACCCGTGAGGCCGAACTGCGGAGAAGTATATATGATTTGCGCGTACAGCGCGTTAATGGCGGTCTGAAAGATACGTCCCTCTTCCGGAAAAACCGGAAAGAAATAGCGCGTATCCGCACGCTTGTGCATCAGCGAAGCGTTCAGGGCCAGGCGAGTTAAGTTGTGATTTTGTCAGCAGGATATAATATGACCAGTGAAAACAATACAACACAAAAACCGTCTCGCGTGCTGCGTTCGCGCATTGTCGGTATGGTAACCGGGGATAAGGTCAATAAAACCCGCAAAGTGGTTTTTGAATACCTCTCCCGGCATTCCAAGTACAACAAGTACATCAAACGTAAAACCGTTCTGCACGTGCATGACGAAAAAAATGAAAGCCACGTGGGTGATCATGTGGAAGTCATGCAGTGCCGCCCGTACAGCAAAACCAAGTCTTACCGCTTGGTTCGTATTGTCACCCGCGGGCCGCAGATTGATCTCTCGGCTATTACCGGTGAAGCGTCGCAGATGTTTGAGCGGCGCAAGCCCGATGCGCAAGCCGCGGCTCCGGTGGGTCAGGCTTAACAACGTATATGGAATTATTCCCGCCGTTGCTGAAACGGCTGGACCTTAACGGACTGGTGAAACATGATTCAACAACAGACAAGACTTGATGTCGCGGATAACACAGGGGCCAAGCAGGTCATGTGCATTAAAGTCCTCGGCGGATCGTCGGCACGCGGAAAATTTACCCGCAAAACCGCCAACGTCGGCGATTTAATTGTCGTGGCTGTGAAAAAGGCCATGCCCAATGGCGATGTGAAAAAAGGCGAGGTCGCCAAAGCGGTTATTGTCCGCACCAGCCAGCCGATCCGCCGTGCGGATGGCAGTTATGTTCGCTTTGACCGTAATGCCGCGGTTCTGGTGGATAATGAAAGTGCCCCGCGCGGCACACGCATTTTCGGGGCGGTCGCCCGAGAACTGCGGGAAAAGAACTTTATGAAAATTGTATCGCTGGCCAGCGAAGTAGTTTAAAAGCGGCGCAAAGTGCCGTTGAAGGATGGTCTGAATTATGGCAGCACGTATACGCAAAGATGATCTGGTGATGGTTCGCTCGGGTGCCGATCGTGGCCGCACGGGTAAAGTGTTGGCGGTATATCCCGACAAGCAGCTTGTGCTGGTAGAGGGAATCAACGTTAAATGGAAGCATATTCGGCCAACGGAACGCAACCGCCGGGGCGGGCGCATCCAGAAGCCGGCTCCACTGCCGTTAGGCAAAGTTCAACCGGTGGATCCGACAACCAATAAAGGCTGCCGCGTCAAGTTTGTGGTGCGCGATGGACAAAAGCACCGGGTTGCGGCCAAAACCGGCGCGGACCTGGGTGTTGTGGGACGGGCTTGAGCCAACCCCCGGATAAAACAAAAAATACAGAGGTATGGAAATTATGGCAAAAGAAGAAAAAGAAAAGAAAGTAAAATCTGCTCCCACAGCGGAACAGATTGAGGCCGCCAAGGCCGCCAAATCCGCGAAGAAAGCGGAGAAGGCCGGCGCGAAAAAAGAATCTGCCCCTGAAGTGGTAGAATCCGGTAAGGCCCAGGCTTTTCCGGAAGGCTACAGCCCGCGGCTGTTCAAACGCTACAACGAAGAAATCGCCCCGGCTCTGGCCAAAGAACTGGGCATTAAAAATCGTATGGCGATCCCGCGCATCACCAAAGTGGTCATCAGCGCCGGCCTGGGCAAAGCGATTACCGAAAAGCCCCGGCTCGAAGCCGCGATCAAGGAATTAACGCAGATCGCCGGCCAAAAGGCGGTGGTTTGCCAGGCCCGCAAGAGCGTATCAAACTTTAAGTTGCGCCAAGGCATGGAAATCGGTGCCAAAGTGACCTTGCGTGGACAACGCATGTGGGAATTTATGGATCGATTAATCACGCTGGCCATCCCGCGCGTGAAGGATTTCCGGGGTTTGAGAACCAACGCGTTCGACGGTCAAGGAAATTATAACCTTGGCCTGACCGAACAGACGGTATTTCCGGAAGTGCAAACCGACCGCGTTACCTTCCATCAGGGCTTGGCCATCACAATCGTGACGACAGCCCGCGATGATAAAGGTGGATTGGCCTTGTTGAAGTTCCTGGGAATGCCGTTCCAGCATGATCAGGATGAGGCGAAAGCTCGTAAGGCCGGCTGATTCGGTTTTATGCGGGATGCGGCAAGCCGCTGATGTCAGTGGCTGCGAAGAATAGACAGGTATTAAGAGTTTTTAAGTCAGGCGTAGAATATGGCAACAACAGCGTGGAAAAACCGGTTTAAAAAGCGACAGGCTTTGGTTGAGCAGTATGCCGAATTGCGGCGCAAGCTCAAAAAGGAGAAAAATTACGTGGCTCTCGCGAAGTTGCCGCGTGATTCCAGTGCCACACGCTTGGCGCGGCGGTGCGAATTGACGGGCCGGCGTCGCGGCTATTACCGCAAGTTCCGGGTATCACGTATTGTGCTGCGGCAGTTGGCCTCAGATGGTAAAATTCCGGGAATGAGAAAGAGTTCCTGGTAAGCCAAAACAGGCTCAATGATTACGTTAAAGTGTTGGATTTGAACGGCGAAAGCAGAATCAAGAGGACATCATGACCGATACGATTGCGGACATGCTCACACGGTTGCGAAATGGCGCTCATGCCAG
>JAKATV010000202.1 GCA_021818565.1 Planctomycetota bacterium | reverse complement strand
CGGTCCGTTACGGTCAATGGTATTGCGGTATCGCCAGTGGCACGCCGCGACAACCGCTGTTACCTTGATCTGACAAAATCCGGGACCTACCACCTAGTGGGGGATCAATAGCCCGTCAGAAGGAGTATTTTTACATGCGGCGAGTATTGTCTTTTTTGATTCCCTGGGGATTCATGTTGCTGAAACTGACCAGTCGGCGATTGGCCTTGCTTGTTGGCGTAATGCTTCTGATGCTAGGTCTTACCACATACACACAAGCTTACGGCGCGTTGGGAAGCGTATTTCCCAATCCAGGATTGACCAATCCGCGTATGAACTTCAATCTCGGAACGCGCGCCAATGGCCAGGACGTTGCGGGGACGTCCCCCTATTTACCGGCCATTCCCGGCCCGCTTTCGGGATGGACCATCACCATGTGGCATCGCCGTGAAACGCTCAACGCGCGGGAACTGGTACTAAATGACCGACAATTGCGTGATCCGCGATTGGGCTTGCCAGCCTATGCTTTCATCACGCCGGATCACAATACCCATTTGGCCATCTATCGCGATCATATAGCCCACCAGTGGGTTTATGATTTATTTGAGAAAGATGGAATGCTGCTGCCCAACGGGGGATCCAATCTTTTTCTCTCCGCCAGTGCCAGGGGCGGACCTTTTACGATGAATCATCCCATTATTTACAACCTTTGGGCAAAAATCTCGCAGGCCCATATTAAGTATTACAATGCCAGCGCTGAAAAAAGCGGAGCCGTCCTGGCGCAAGTGTTTACGGGTTTTATTTTCAGCATGCAGAGTCCCCATCCCGCGGAACGGATAACCCTGTTCCTGCAGCTTCCGCTGGCCGACAGCCGGGATGGCAAGTTCGGCGGTGCGCAATTCGGCGGCCCCGGCGGAATTACATACCAGCACTGTGTTTCTGGAAAAAACGGCACGGTTATCATTGAGAATATTGCACCGCGGGGCGGCTGTCCTCTGCCGTTTCGTGCCCAATCTGGGCCATTGCGGCATTTGCATTACGATCTCGCCATGTTCCTTCGCCAAGTTCTGGCCCATGCGCCGATGTACCGCAAGCCCAATGGAGTCATGCATCAGCTTGTGTACAGCGATCAAGCAAAAAACTTGAAGAACTGGACAATCAATTCAATGTATATAGGCTTGGAAACGGAAAATCGGGATTTCCGACCCGGTGTAACGGATCATCGCGCACAGGGTACCGTTTCTGTGGCGTTACAGGTTGAAAATTTGAGTGTTATGATGGAGGCGTCACAAATGTCACGCTAGGCAAAACAATATTGCCGCCCGGCATTTCGCGGCAAGAAAAAGAAACAATGGCCTATATATCTTACAGGATGTTTCTATGGAAAAGAATCGACAATCCAAGGTAGAACTACCGCCGGTTACAAACAATCGCGTGGGTTATGGCCGCCGTTACTTCTTGTGGGGCGGGCTGCTGGCCATGCTGGGCGGTCTGCGAGCCAGTAAACAAGCTGCGGCCGCCACGGCTGACAATCCAGTCCACCCATCGCTGGTTACAGAAGGAAAGCCGCTTAAAACGTTCGTGAAGCAGGGCCAGGTGCGGAATGTTCCGCTAGATACGATGGTCCTGTTTGAGCGTGGCGATAATCATCATGGGCGCGCAGACACCCATGAAGTCCTCTCGCTTCTTCAGGAAGAAAAGGGACCGCACTCATATCCGTATACTCTCTTCGCCCAGCTTATCAGTCATCAGATCATCGGGGATGCCGTCGTACTGTGCTCGAGTTTGATAAAGAAGGGTGTGGGCTGGGCGGCTGGCCATCATTCAGAGGTGCATAACCACGCGAACGGGGTGGCAATCGGCGTAAATGTTGAAATGCATAACCTATATCCGGAACCGCAAAACACCGAGGTTATCGGTGTAAATATTCAACCATCTCGCGGGCTAAGCCGATATGGCATTCAGATCCAAGGGGGAGATGGCGAGGCGGACCAATTTGAAAAAGCCATCGGTCTCAATGGCGGAGGCAATGTCGGTGTGGACCTCTCCGGCCATTTCAAGGAAGTGGGTATTCACACACACGATAATTCCATCCGTGTCAACGAGGGCGCAAGCTTGGAATTGGACGGCTTGGGCAAGGTTCGCTTACGTTACCGCCAAGGGCGTATTGAGTTTATGAACGGGGATCGGTGCATAGGTCACATTGATACCAGCGGAACGGATCATGAACTATGATATCCAGCTTAGAAACCATTAAAGGAAAGCGTACCCGTCCGAATACTTTGGTCCGAAAAACCGGAGGAAAAAACCAGAAACTGGCCGCAAGACACGCAGTTTTGGAAATAGGCTAACTATTCACGGTCAGAGGGTTTGACCATCCGAGGTGGCGACCCGACCTTGAAAGTTTATGAACCAAAAAAGTCGGGACATAAGAGAGTGTAGCGGGGGTGAGTGTTGCTTCTAGACGGGGTGTGATTGGTCCGTGACGCAGTGAGAAAAACCATGTGTGCAAAAGTAAACCATCGCGTTAGTTTTCAAACCATATTTCCAACTCTGCTCGTCATTTTAATTCCTCCATTAGCGGCTTCACCGCCATTATCGGCGGCATCTTTTGGCCAATTGAAGGCGCGATTGAATCAACGTGAAGCGAACACCCGAGTGCGAATGGTAAATGGGTATCCCCATTTGTTTATCAATGGCAAGCCAACACCGCCAATGGCGCTTTTCGTGCGGATTTCAATTGGCAATAAGCCAGTACTAATCCAATCCGCTGCGGAAATTCGCCTTGCGGCGGCGCAGGGTGTGCACATCATCACCTTTCCAGCCCCATGGGTCGGGACATTACCTGACGCTCGCCATCCGCTGGGATATCAGCGAGTGGATCGTCAGTGCGCATTTATATTGAAGAACGATCCACACGCCTGGCTGCTCCCACGAGTTTGGTGCGGGGCGGCGGGTTTTCGAGCCAGCCATCCGCCCCAACAGATTGCGTACGCCAACGGTTCGCATCCGATGAGTTGCGTGGCCTCGCGTTTATGGTATCACTCGGCCGCGCGGGCATTGACTGCGTTCATTAAACATATCCAGCGATCCAAATACGCGGATCGCGTCATCGGCTACCATATCACCCATGGTCATACCGCCGAGTGGTTTACACCAAAGTACTGGCAGCATCCCGGTTTTGATTATTCACAGGCTAACCGCCACGGTTTCGCCCGCTGGCTAAAACGCCATTACCACACCAATAGCAATTTGCGGACGGCCTGGCGCGACGGCCGAGTGTCGTTCAGGACAGCCAACATTCCACCGACGGGGCCTGCGACAAATTATCCATTCTATAAACCCGGCGAGCAGCGATACGTGGACTACCTGAACTACCAGAGCGACATCACCGCGGACCGGATTATGCAACTCGCAGCGGTTGTCAAACGTGCCACCGCC
Source organism: Planctomycetota bacterium (assembly GCA_021818565.1). Lineage (GTDB taxonomy): Bacteria > Planctomycetota > Phycisphaerae > WQYP01 > WQYP01 > JAMDCX01. The sequence continues at coordinate 5,122 of JAKATV010000202.1, read as the reverse complement.
GACCGGTCGCTGGTTGTGACATTTTATGGCTACGATTTCGAATTGCCAACTTCCGACACTTCTGACCGTGCGTTGGGCAGGCTGCTGCATTGCAAGAATATTGATGCTATCGCGTCACCGGTTTCTTACAGGGATCGTGGACCTGGCGGATCCCCTGCCTTTATGGGGCCGGTGGATAGTGCGACACTGCATGGCAAATTGTGGTTGTTGGAAGATGATACAAGTACATTTCTCGACACACCCGATAAAGGCGAGGCTCCCGGATTCGCAGCGCACTGCGCCGACTTAAGCCAGACCAACGCGGTTCACAACCGGAATTTCGGGCAGATGATGGTCCACCGGCTCGGTACCTGGTGGATGGACCTTTTTGGAGCGGGCTGGCTAAACAATGCCGGTATCTGGAAAGACATGGAACAGCTGCGGAGAACTTATGTGAAATATGCGCCGCGAACTCAGTATGAACCGCAGGTGGCGGTTATTTATGATGAGCGATCTCCGTCTTATGCACGCGTTGAACCGGGCCGGGTGTTGCCGTTATACCCAGCACTGGTGAACTACCCTACCGAATTTTTCCACTGTGGAGCGAGTGTCGGCTTCTACTTGCTTTCAGATCTGAAAGAGCCGAACTTTCCCCGTGCCAAGGTAATTATTTTCCTCAATGCATGGCATGTCAATGCGGCCACGCGCCGTGTCATTCGGGAAAAAGTGGAGCGCGGCGGGCGCACCGTCATCTGGATGTATGGGGCCGGGTTCATCCGGAAAGGCGGCGTCGATACGGCGGCCGCCAGCCGCCTGATCGGTATGAAATTACGTCTTCGAACCTCCACCAGCAATCTGTCCGCCAGTGCGATCATGGGTGACAACGCACTGCACTTGCCCACCGAAGCCATCGCCGGCGTTAACGGGGCTGATGCCCCCACTTGGAGGGTAGCCGATGCCGCCGCCATCCCGTTGGCGCACTACGTACCGAACGGAGGCGTTTCGATGGCATTAAAGCGATTTCCCAAATACCAATCGGTATTTGTCGGTGATCCAAGAGTGACGGCCGCGATTTGGCGCGCACTGCTGCCGCATCTTGGCGTGCATGTCTACTTGAATACCAATGATGCTTTTCAGACCGATGGCCGCCTGATGATGGTCAGCAGTGACGGCGTGGCGGGAATGCGGACAATCACGCTGCCGCACCGCAGCACGGTATACAACTTGCTGGCCGGGAAAATAGTGGCCGCCAAGGCTTACCATTTCAATGTTTCGCTACGGCAATTCCAAACGGTGTTGTTAGGTGTCCATCGGTCGTGGAAAGGCGTTTCGCAGCATAGCGAATTAGAAAAGTCGGTTGGAACGAGATAGTTTAATAAAAAGGATCGCAGCGATGAACAATTTTTCAAGGCGGAATTTTCTGGCGAGTATGGCCATAACCGGCGTTGCCGCCTTGGGTGATGCCGTACAACAGAGTGATGGGGCACCGGGCACCGGCGTGCCGGTGGGTCAGCCCGCCGCTGCCCGCCGAGCACCGTTATCACCCGCGGCTCGCAAAGCCGCTGCGCAAAAGTTACTGGCGTACTTCCATAAAGTTGCACCGCAGCTCCTTCGGCCCGCGCAAGGAATCCTGCGCCATCCCAGTGTCTCACCGAGCTTGGCGGGGAAGGCCTATTCCACACAGTTGTGGGACTGGGATACGCTGTGGACCAGTCGCGGACTTTTCCGGCTGGCGCATCTGACGGGCGACCATAATCTTCTGGAAAAAGTTAGGCGTCACACTCAGGGCAGCCTGTTAAATTTTCTGGAACATCAAGCGGAAACGGGGCGGATTCCGATCATGATTGCCGTAGATAATCCCGATCCGTTGGGATGCCTGATAAAAGACTGTCCGAATTACCGTAATCAGGCCAAGCCGGTATTCGGGCAATTGGCGCTACTGGCAGCGGACCAGATGGGTGATGTGCGATGGCTAGCACCACAGTTCGATAAATTGCTGCACTTTTATGAATCCTGGGAGTTGGGAAATCAAAGTAAAATCGGATTATTGGTTTGGGGTGATGATGTTGGTATCGGAGACGACAACGATCCTACTACTTTTGGCCGCCCGTTTTTTTCTTCGGCCAATATGCTGCTTAACAGCCTGTATTATCAGGATTTGCGAGCTGCGGCGGAAGTCGCGCGGCGGCTCGATCGTCCGCATGACCAAAAACGCTTGGCGCGTCAAGCGGACGAACAGGGTCGGCGGATGCAAGAATATTGCTGGGATCCACGTGATCGTTTCTATTACACCGTGGATGTGCAATGTAAGGATCGTCGCGCAGAATTGCTTCCGGGCATACCGGAAGGGATGCCGATGTCATGGCATTGCCTGCCGCTGAGAATACAGATGTTTACAGGCTTTTTGCCCATGTGGTGTTCACTGGCCACACCGCAACAGGCTGCTGATCTGGTGCAATTGCATTATCTCAATGATAAGACCTTCCACGCGGCGTATGGCGTGCGCTCGCTATCCAAACAGGAGACCATGTATTCTCTGGAGCGCAGCGGCAACCCCAGCAATTGGCTGGGGCCGATCTGGATAATTACGAATTACTTCGTGTGGCAAGGCCTGAAGAACTATGGCTATAAAGCGGAGGCGGAAAATCTGGCGGATAAAACCCTGCAACTTTTGGCATCCGACCTCGCAACCAGCGGATCATTGAACGAATATTATGATCCCGATACAGGCGCTCCGTTGAGTCATCAGGGTTTCGTGGATTGGAATATGCTGGTATTGGAGATGGTGTAGGCAGCCATAAACTACCTGATGACAATGATGGCCCAGGGGCCGGTTGTATCCAATCAGCAGGCCTTCTTGTGACTGATGTGTCGGGATCATGTGGAGTCTAACGAGCTTATTCTTTCTCGCGCACCCATGTTTACCCAGCGGCTGTATGTCTCACGCCGCCTTCGGTAAACGGCGGCAAGTAAAGCATGGCTTGCCGCATAACCGCTCATAATCACAGCGAATTCTGGCCAAAACAAGGCATTCATCCAATTGTGTCTGCCACAAAGTTGGTGACCCCGAACTTTGTTGTAGGCACAATTCAGAAATGGCTGTTTTTACGTCATTCACGGCGGTAGATGGCAGCCTTAACACCATTTCTACTTCTCGAGTCATCATATCTGCTGTCAGCGTGTGGGTCATGGCGGCCAGAACCTGCCGTAACTGGTAGACGAGCAAATTCGGAAGTTCATCGGAAAGGTGCTCCAATCGCACCATCACGGCATCGACGATCTGATCAATGTCCAGAGCATCAACTCCGCTTTCTGCTTGCTGTGTCTCCTTGATCCGTTTTTCGATGGCGCGTTGCTCCCCTTTCAGTGCGAGTATTTTCACTTTGACTTCTGGTATCGCGCCGTCCGAGTCAATGTCTAACAGACGAGTGATTTTCTTAGATACGGCGACGTACTGCTGTTGTAGCTGTTCGAGCGTATCAGCAGTATCAGGCTGCTGCGCCGCCAGTTCAGCCCGCACAATCCTTGTAATTTCGTCCCTCAAATCGGGCATCGCTCGGAGTGTTTCGGATAGTACCGAAAGCAACGCTTCTTCAAGTATGTCTGCCCTAAAGGTATGACTGGGAAACCCCGCCAATTCCGGATACTTGCGAGAAATGGCGTGGGCGTAGTATCGAACGTATTTTCCCCGTAGACCAGAGGTCTGACCTTTGAGTAATCTGCCATCTTGCTTCGCACGTAGCAAATCGGTTAATAAGTATTGGCTCGTGGCATGAGTATTATAGGATCGCTTCTTTCGATCATTCCGACACCGTTCTGTCCAAACAGTGTCGATTCGTTCAGCGGCAATACTTCGCAGCGGTTCGGCTAAATAATCCTTCAGATAGGGCTGATCTTGTCGAACCCATTCCTCCGGTGGTCTCAGCCGCACCGGCAGTGTGCGTTTTGTGACCATGATCATGGGATCAAGCTCGACCTTCTGTGGGCTGCCTTTGGCGCGCTGATAAAATCGTCCGGAAGCGGTGCGATTGGCCACGCTCACACCCGTGTACGCTTCGTTTTCGCTGATCACATCGACCTGCCGCTGCGTCCAGCGACCGCCCATTGAGGCCGGGATACTTTTGGCATTTAATTCCTTTGCGATTCGCAACCCCCCAACACCTTCAATATATCGACGCTGATATATCAGTCGCACGACCTGAATTTCTTCAGGCCCGCCGGGAACGAGATAAACCTTTTCTGATTTTTGTTTGTGGTAATGTTCGGTGGGCTTTCCTCCAACGGTTCCGTAGGTCCTAAGTACGGCACGGGTGGTGGGATCAAGCTGGTCCTGCGTTCCATCCTTGTTGTCGCGGATGATGAAGAGCGGCTTATCATCGGCGGAACAATAAAGTCGATGGGTGCCGTAGGGACTATGTGTACTGGTGGCAACATTACGACTCTCCAAAGCTCGCTGATATCCCTGCGTGCTGCGCAGAGATGTTGATTTCACCGTTTCCAGTGCCGCATCCGCCTTTAAGGCTCGAATCGTATTACTGAATTGTCCTTCAGGCGTGTCGGATGATGCATACACAATCTGGATGCCGCGTCGCCGCAATTCCTCTTGAATCCAGATAGTATGGCCGGAGCCACTGCGCGTCAGACGATCTTCCGTCTGGACAAGCAATACCTCAAAGTCATTGGCAATCTCCTTTCGATTAGTGAGTTCCTGCAGGTCGGGACGATTACCCGGTTTCGATCCGCTGACACCTTCAAGATTTATTTCCCCGACAATGGACATTCCATGTGTACGTGCAAAGTCCGCCAGCAATTCACGCTGCGCCGGGATGGAGGTTTCAGTCTGCTGATCCGTGCTGCACCGTAGCATTACCACGCATCTTTTACCTTCTAATTTATTTGTCGTGCTCATGTTGCCTCCTCAGGCCGCTGCTGTGCTGCCGAACAATTTCAGTCAGCAAAAGAGATAGCGAGTTCCTGAATAGACGATCCTCTTCAATCGTTTGTGGCTGAACGACCACGGTTATCTTACTTTTCGATCTTTTTTTCATGATTCCTTTGTCCTTTCGGTTGGGAACGTTTTGTGCCACGATTCAACGCAATTCGGGCCAGGTTTGAAATATCGCTGATTCCAGAGTGTCGCAAG
>JAKATV010000103.1 GCA_021818565.1 Planctomycetota bacterium | reverse complement strand
ACTTCTGAAAATAACGGACGGCCGCAACGGCCAGCACTTCCCTTCCATCTCCACCATGTTCGGCACAATAACATCACGGCCTGCCGGCCGGATGAGTTAGTATTGGAAACGCGTCAGGCGGTTGTTTGGTCATTTGGGCCGAAAGTCGTGCCTGATGAGATTTTACGCGGAGAATATCATGGAAGACACAATCCAAAGCGGCACCGAGATCGCCACACAGGGCGAAGCGCTGGAAATTCAAATTGAAGAATCCAGCAGTGTGCTACGCAAAATTAATATCGGCATTCCGGAATCGCGGATCAAAAGTAAATATGACACGGTTCTGAAAACCCTGGTGAAGGACGCGGCGTTGCCGGGATTTCGCAAAGGGCGCGTTCCCCGTCGGTTGCTGGAAAAGCGGTTCAAGGCGGATATTTCCAATGATGTCCGCTCACAGGTTGTCTCTGAGGCGCTCTCCGAGGCCATTGAGAACAACAATCTTCAGCCGCTAAGCGAACCAAAATTTGAGCCGGCCCAACCGGAAGTCCCGGAAACGGGACCCATGAAATTTTCGGTGGCCTTTGAAGTGCTGCCGGAATTCGCCCTGCCGGATCTTTCAACATTTGAACTCAAAAAGCCCGCCCTGGTAGTCACCGAAGAGCGCATTAATCTGGCCAAGGAACATTTACGCGGCAATCTGGCGGAATTGCAGGACGTGCCGGAAATCAGTGATCCGGAAGATCATATTCATATTGATGCGCAGATTCTTGATCAAGCCGGCACGCTCATTGAGGCGTTCCCGCGCCGGCATGTTCACTTCACGCCGGAATACAGCATTGGGGATATTCAGATCACCGGGTTTGACGGCCACCTGCGAGGGGCCAAAGCAGGTAGCATGGTGCGCATAGACGTGACCCTGCCGGATACCTACAAACGCGAGGATCTGCGCGGTCAGAAGGCGACGGTGGAACTTAAGATCACCAAAATCCAGCGGCGGGTGAAGCCGGAACTTACAGAAGAGCTTGCCAAAGCCAACGGGTTTGACGGTCTTAAAGATCTTAATGACTCGCTGCAGCGCGCGATTGAGGAGCGTTTGAAGAGTGAAGGCGCTCGGCTCCTGCGGGAGCAGGCCGCAGAGAAACTTCGTGAAGTCATTCAAATCGAAGTCCCATCCTCACTGGTAACCCGGGCGACCGGGCAACTGGCGCAAAGCGTCATGCAGCAGGCGGCGCAAGCCGGGCAACAGCCGGAATTGACTGCGGAAATGGTGGAACGGATGCGTGCCGCTTCTGAGCCGCGCGCAAAACTGGATGCAATTGTCATGCGATTGGCTGACAAATTCGGGCTTGAGGTGCAAAACGAAGAAATCAACTCGGAAGTCGCGGCCATTGCGGACATGAATGGTATGCGTCCGGAACTGCTGTTAAGCCGCATGAACAAAGCGGGACAGTTGGAATCGGTTCGTGCGGATCTGCTGCAGCGCAAAGTGCTGGATCGTATTGTCGAGCAGTGCAAGACGGTTGAAATCGATGAAGCCCAGTGGAAGCGCGAGCAGGATGAACTGCGGGCTTCCATGGCGGCTCAGCAGGCTGCGGCACTTCCGCAGCAACCATCGTCCGGTGAACCTGCGGCTCCGCAGGCTTAAGCCCTGCGACAAGCGGCTTACGGACATTAGCCGGCTGTAGCGTTACACAGCGGGGTGAAGTGTGTCATCAGATGACTCTACCGCAGCGTGCCCCACCGACGTGGCGGGGGCCATGCCGCCGGACGTGCAGCATCGCCTGGCCTTGCGCGAATACCGCCAGAAGTATCATCCGCAACTGGCGATAAGCCACCGGAAAAATCGCTACTACCACCAAACCATCTACGACCTGATAGCACACCAGGTTTTACCGGGTTCCAGCGTGCTGGAAATTGGCTGCGGCAGTGGCGAATTGCTGGCGGCACTGTCACCGACGCTGGGTGTGGGGGTGGATATTGATTCTGTAGCCGTGGAGATGGCGCGTTCAATCTATCCGCATTTCACCTTTCATGAAGCAGCGGTGGAGGACATGGGCGCTTTAAATCTTCCGCGGTTTGACTACGTGATTTGTAATGGCGTGTTGCAGGAAATATATGATCTGCACACGGTGCTCCATGCCATCAGGCAGGTATGCCATGATCGCACACGGATTATTTTTTGCACATGCAGCCGGCTCTGGACACCCGTGCTGCGGATGGCCGAAATGCTGGGGCGTAAATTCACCACGCCCGATGAAAGCTGGCTGCCGCGGGATGAATTGGAGAACCTTCTGGTGCAGGGCGGGATCCAGGTGGTGCGGCAAACCCCTGTGATTATCGCTCCGTTGGGTGTCCCGCTTTTAAGTAATTTCCTGAATCGCTGGGTGGCACCGCTGCCGGGCTTACGGCACCTGGACTTATCCCTGTTGACCATCGCCCGTCCACTGGATCATTGGCCTCCGGTGGGCAGACCCGCCTCCGTCACCGTGGTTGTTCCAGTTAGAAATGAATCCGGAAATATTGCATCCCTGCTGCAGCGCATCCCCATCATGGCGGATTTGCAGGAACTGATTTTTGTGGAAGGCAACAGTACCGATGATACCTGGGAAGCGGTGCAGCAGGCGGTCAAGGCATACAACGGGCCGATGAAGCTCTTGGCCGTCAGGCAAACCGGACGCGGCAAGGGAGATGCTGTGCGGATGGGTTTTTCCATGGCCACGGGCGAAATACTGGTGATTCTCGACGGTGATTTATCGGTGCCGCCGGAAGAATTGCCGCGGTTTGTTGAGGCGGTCCATCAGAATAAATGTGAATTTGCCAATGGATCGCGGCTGGTTTATCCCATGGAAGATCAGGCGATGCAATTTTTGAATATGATCGCCAATAAATCATTTGGAATGCTCTTTACGTATCTGCTGGGCCAGCGTTTGCGTGATACGCTTTGTGGAACCAAAGTTCTGCGGCGGTCGGATTATCTGCGCATTGCGGCCAATCGGGGGTACTTCGGCGATTTTGATCCCTTTGGTGATTTTGATCTGCTTTTTGGCGCTGCGCGGTTGAATCTCAAAATCATGGACATTCCCGTGCATTACAAACAGCGCACGTATGGGCAAACCAATATCTCTCGCTTTCGGCACGGATTGTTGCTTTTTAAGATGTGCGGCGTGGCGGCAAAAAAAATGACCTTCATTTGACGCGCCGGAAAACTTCGGGCAGTATATTGACGCGGTTCAATACAGGAGTCTGGAAGATGTTCAGAACGGTTAAGTCAATGGGGTGGTCTTGCCTTCTAGTTATTGCGGCTTTGACGGCACCTGTAGCCGCCGCCGACAATGGCACGGTCGGCCCCGGCGTGCCGCCGTTTACGGTACGTCCCGGCTATCGTGTCACCCTGGTAGCCAAGGGAATTGCCAATTGTCGCTTCCTGCAATTTGACGGCCATGGCCGGCTGTTTGTCAGCGAACCCGGCCCCGGCAAGATACTTATTTTAAGCGGTGAAAACAGCCAGGGGCAATACACGGTTATGCACACATTTCTCACCGGCTATCGTCTGGTGCAGGCGATGGTGTATCGCCATGGATGGCTCTGGTTTGCCACCAGCGCGGGAGTCTATAAAACACGGGACAACGGAACGCAAAACAAGGCCGGAAAAATAATCACACTCTTAAGCGGCTTGCCGCACGGTGGTGCCCATTGGTTCCGCAGCCTGCTGGTGACCGGCAAGCATTTCTACACCAGCGTGGGCGATCAGAGCAATATTGATCCGTGGCATCATGCCGCGGATATGATGAAAACGGATCGTGAAAAAATCTGGCGGTACAATCTTGACGGCTCCGGCAAAACGCTCTGGTGCACGGGCATCCGTAACACGGAAAAGCTTTTATTCCGCCCCGGCACGCACCAGTTGTGGGGCTGCGATGAAGGCAGTGATCAGTTCGGCCACCCGCTGGGTGAAAAATGGCCCAATCAACCCATTACGGATCACAATCCGCCGGAGGAATTTAACCATTACATTCGCGGTAAATTTTACGGCCATCCGTTTATCACCGGTGACGACATTCCGCGTTATGAATATGTAAAAATGTTTGAAAAAACCGGTCATCCCAATATCATCAAACTGGCCGCGGAAACCGTTGTGCCTTCGTATGATCTGGGCGCTCACTGGAGCACCATCAGTTTCCTGTTCTTTACCAATAATAAATTCCATGGTGCCCGCATGGGCGATGCGATGGTATGCTGCCACGGTTCCTGGGACAGCGTCAAACTTGTGGGGTACCGCCTGCAGTTAATCAAATTTGATCCCTGGACCGGCAAACCTTATGGGTCCCAGATCATGGTGTCAACACTGGGTGACCATGGCAAAAAGGTTCTGGCCCGCCCGGTAAACTGTCTGGAAGATACGGATGGCTCTGTAATATTCAGCTCCGATTCCAACGGCTGTATTTACCGTCTGGCATGGGCAGGAACGAACAAGTAAAGTCCGCCCCCCATAAAACCGGTCTCAATGCGGTTGCCCCGGGGAGCCTACCCGGATGTATCGCCGCGCCGGTAACAGCCACAACCCTGCCTTGTGTGTTGATTTGCATGGAGCATTGTCCCGCTCCTATGATGGAGGAGGTTATTGCAGGAGTTGTCATGAGTTCTACGGTAGTTACCCAGCCTTCAGCGACCGAAGCCAATCGGCTTTCATCCCGAACGATTCACGAATCTGTCGGCAGCACCGTAGCTACCAGCCAGGTGCCCGACGCCACGGGCCATTTCGGCCCTTATGGCGGCGTGTATGTGCCTGAAACACTCATGGCCGCCGTGCGCCAGTTATCCGAGGAATACCAACGCGCCGGCAAAGACCCGGCGTTTGAGAAAGAATTAGAATATTACCTGCGGCAATTTGTGGGACGCAAAACTCCGCTGTATTTCGCACAGCGCCTTACAGAGCTTGCCGCCGGAGCACAGATTTATCTCAAACGTGAAGACCTCGCTCATACCGGCGCGCATAAAATCAATAACACGATCGGGCAGGGACTGTTAACCTTAAGAATGAAGAAAAAACGGGTAATCGCGGAGACCGGAGCGGGGCAGCACGGCGTGGCCACAGCTACAGCCGCCGCGGCATTTGGTCTGCAATGCGACGTTTACATGGGTTCCGAGGATATTCGCCGCCAATCGCTGAATGTGTTTCGCATGCGGCTTATGGGGGCGCGCGTGGTGCCGGTTGAAAGCGGTTCACGAACGCTTAAAGATGCAACCAATGAGGCCATGCGCGATTGGATGGGTTCCGTCGAGCATACGCATTACATTATCGGCAGCGTGGTGGGGCCACACCCGTTTCCCCAAATCGTCCGTGATTTCCAAAGCGTGATCGGCAAAGAAACACGCGCGCAGTCACTGGAAATGCTCGGACGCCTGCCTGATGCAATCGTGGCGTGTGTCGGCGGCGGATCCAATGCCGCGGGTATGTTCTACCCTTTCGTGGATGATGCAAACGTCAAACTCTTCGGCGTTGAGGCCGGCGGGCGCGGCATGATGGCCGGAGAGCACGCCGCGTCTTTAAGCATGGGACAGCCCGGCGTGCTGCACGGATCTCTTTCCTATGTGCTGCAGAATAGTGATGGACAAACGTCCGAGGTTCACAGCGTCAGCGCCGGATTAGATTACCCCGGCGTGGGACCGGAACACGCCTATTGGAAAGATACCCACCGCGTAGAGTATGTCAGCATCTCCGACCGCGAAGCGCTGGATGCCTTTAGCCTCTTGGCGAGGCGCGAGGGAATCATACCGGCCTTGGAATCCGCACATGCCATCGCTTACGCCGTTAAGTTAGCGGGCACAATGCGTAAGGATCAGATACTGATCGTCAATTTAAGTGGTCGCGGCGATAAAGATTGCATGGAAGTTTCGCGCCTGATCGACGAACAATCTGCTGCGGGAGGGAAGGCGTAGCATGGCACAGAACAAATCCTCAAATCCCAAGAATATGGCAAGCAGCACCGGTGCGTGGAGCACGCTGATTCTCGCGGGTGTGATTTTGGCGCTGGCGGGTTGTGGCAAAGCTCCCATGCGGCCGCAATCCGCCCTGCGATCCCCCTCCGGCTATAACGACGGCCAGGCGTCGCTTTTGAATGCTCCCGGACCGCACCCGTTGGTGGTGGTAACATTGCCCAATACCCGCAATGGCAAACCGCATGTGGATACGGTGTTAAGTGTGCTGGCACCCCATGCCGCTGCTGCTTCCGCGGCACCGCCGCCACCTCCTCCGACAACGACGACGATGCAGGTACATGAAGAAGCGGTACCGGCTACGAGGCCGGGGAGGTAAAGGAGTTAGGAACTGGCTTAGGTTGCAGGTGACAGGTTGTTGTACAAAACGGGACCGCGTTCAGTCAGGGGCGAGAATGCGGGGGTGGGTAGTTGTAATTCGGGATGTGATCGCAAACAGTTGTGAATTTGTGTGTGGATAAAGAGCCGCTATACTGGTGCTGGGTTAAGCCTGATTTTCAGGCTTGACCCAGCACTAGTATGAGTAAATATGCACACCCGACAAAGGAGATTCCGGTGGCCGAAGATTATGTGTTATTGGCGGAAGCCCGAAAACTTGGCGAATTGATCGGCAATCAGGATGCCATCAAAGAATACAGAGAATTATCGCGTCAGCTTGAATTGGACATCGGAGCCAAAAGCCTGCTGGAGCAGTTTGAGCAACTCATGGAACAATTGTCCATGAAAGAAGCCTCCATGCAGCCCATTGAGATTGCGGAAAAGCAAAAAGCGCAGTCCCTGCAGCAAAGCGTGGCCATGCACCCGCTGCTGAAAAAACTTATTGGTTCGCAAATGCAATACATGGAATTAATGCGCAAAGTCCAAGAAGCCATCACGGCAGGTATTAATCAGCCGGAGGCTCCATCCGCGGAACAAATTCAGCAGCCGGCCACATCCAAGCTTATTCTTTAAGCTTTAACTTAGGACCAGCCACCATAAGTAACGCCGGCGGCGGCACATGGGTTAAATCCCCGGGCAGCATGATGCGTTGATGTACCAAAAACGCTTGGCCTGGAGCGGATTTTTCCAGTACTTTGGCCTGAAGCCGCATTTGGTTAAGTGCGGTAATGGTGGAAGCTTCTCTCCCTTGCAGTTTGGTTCTCTGAAGTTGCGCTTCGGTCAGTTGGGCCATATAGCCGCTCATTAAAGCCTGGTAGTTTAAGTCTACAAAGCCGGTCTGCATGTAACTATAATTTTGCGCTACCTGCAGGTATCCGATCGACGCGTTGAGGGAATTAATCTGCCTGACAAGTTGTTGAATTTGCTGCTCTACGCCATGCAAATATAACCGCGCGGAATCATATTGGGCCTGCAGGGCATTTTTTTGTTTCTCATAATACGCCATTTTGATGGCCATTTGTTTGTGCAAAGCTGTGGGAACCCACGTGGCACCCAGGCGGTACAACCCTTTGCGAGCCATAAGCGTCTGCATTTTTACATCTGCCTGAGTGAACAGATGGCGTAAGTTTTGATACAGTATCGCGGCATGGTTGCCCGAGTAATGATTTAACGCAATAAAAATATTGTCCAGCAGCAGTCGATTTCCGCTGTCGAGATTCAATGCCTTGCGATAGTAAACCAAGGCGCGCGGCTGCTGCCGCTGATGATAGGCCGTAATGGCCAAATCATTATTGGCGATGACATTTTTTGGGTTTTTTGCCAATACCGCGGAAAAGTGCCGTGATGCTGCGTTGTAATTGCCCGCACGATAGTCCAATGCGCCGAGAATAATTAGCGCCTTGCCGTTACTGGGGTTTATTTTCAATGCCGCTTGGGCCAGCGCTCTGGCGGCCTCAAATTTTCCAGCCTTGTAGTTTGTCAGCGCCGTTTCCATCTTGGCAGTGGACTGTGCTTTCAACGCTTTTACCTGCTGGGCGGAAACCCACTTGCCGCCAAATCGGACAAATCCCAGCGAGCGATATTGTTGATATTTAATGAGTTCGGCCTGTGCCTTTTTCAGAAATGCGGAATGCGGGTAGTGGGCCATATAATCAGTGATGGATTTAATAATAGTATCCAGACTGGTCTGTCGGCCGATATTGTATTGCAGGGCGCTGAAGGCATTTTTTGCCGCGGTCGCCGGGCTGGCCGGCCCGCCGAGTTCGATACTCGCCAGATCCTTTACCGGTACCTCAAATATCACGCCATGGTTCGGCGTAATGACGTACTTATTCCCATTGCGGTCCAAGTGCCCCTGGATTACCCGGCCATCGGTAAGGGTAATAGTGTCGGCGTGCAATGCTGAAGCGGCCAAGGTTATTAGAACACCAGCCAGCGATACAAAACGCGCTTTCATCGGTGAACTCCTTAATATGCCGCAGGCCCGAGCATTTTTTCAGCCACGAAGGTTCAGGATCACCTTACATTATAACCATCCGTCCCCATGTCTGTCGATATAAAAATGCCACATAAACTTATACCCATTGACTTGTATGCCATATTGGAGTTATAAGCCGCTTTATGGGAAAGATTGTTTGATTCTTTACAGCTCTTCTCCCAGCAGGTTAATACGATTTTCGTGGAGGTATTTCTTA
>JAKATV010000039.1 GCA_021818565.1 Planctomycetota bacterium | reverse complement strand
CTTTCCGCCCAGCCACGTGAATATCCACCTGCTGCCCGGCTTCTTCCAACTGCCGGATATTCTGCATCGCCACGCGAAGGATTTGACTGTTGTAACCGCCCGCCAGACCGCGGTTACTGGTAACCACCAGAATGGCGGTTCTGCGGCAGGGAGTGCGACTGGCCAGCAGAGGGTGCCGCTGAAGTTCCGCCGAACCTTGCGCCCCCAGCAGTGTATCTTTAACAATGGCGTCAAGTTTATCAAGATAGGGCCGGGTGCCTTTAGCGCGTTTCAAGGCGCGCTGAAACCTGGCGGTGGCCACCATCTGCATCACACGCGTGATTTTGTAGATGTTGCGAACCGCCTTGCGTCGCTTGGTTATTTCTCTGGCCTTCGCCATTACAGCACTCTGCCTGTCTTATTGATTACCTGACTTATCGTTTCGGAGCCGCCGCTTCCCGTTGCTGCGGGGGCTGACCAACCGCCGCGCCCGGCATGACGGGAAGACCTTCAATTTTCTTGCGGGTCAATGGAGACACGTTAGAAAAATTCTTGATGACTTCCACAACTTTGGCTTCCAGTTCAGGCGTCAATTCGCGTTTCTGCATTAATTCTGTGCGAACCGCCGCCCCTGAGGCGTTCCAGAAATCAAGAAAATCACGTTCCCACTGGCCGATATCTTTCAGCGCCACATTATCCAAAAATCCCTGGGTGGCAGCATAAATAACCACGATCTGATCAATGACATCCATGGGCTGATACTGCGGCTGCTTAAGAATTTCCACCATGCGGGCACCGCGATCCAACTGCTTTTGCGTTGCGGCGTCCAGGTCTGTACCAATTTGGGTAAAGGCTTCAAGGGCACGATACGCCGCCAGATCCAACCGCAAGGACGCTGCCACTTTCTTATGTTTCATCGCCTTGATCTGGGCCGCCCCGCCGACGCGGCTTACCGAAATACCTACGTTAATGGCGGGGCGTACACCGGCAAAAAACAAATCCGGTTCCAGATAAATCTGGCCGTCGGTGATGCTGATCACATTGGTGGGAATATAGGCGGATACTTCGCCTTCCTGCGTTTCAATCACCGGTAAGGCGGTTAAAGAGCCGCCGCCGTTTTCCTTGGAAAGTTTACACGCACGTTCCAGCAAGCGGCTGTGGAGATAAAACACATCGCCGGGATACGCTTCACGTCCGGGCGGCCGGCGCAACAGCAGGGACAACTGCCGATAGGCCTGCGCCTGCTTGGAAAGATCATCGTAAACGCACAGCGTCGCCTTACCCTGCCACATGAAGTGCTCGGCCATCGCACAGCCGGCATAGGGTGCGATATATTGCAGCGGCGCGGAATCCGAGGCTCCGGCCACGACCACGATGGTGTAATCCATCGCCCCGTTTCGCTTTAACACGTCCACCACGCCGGCCACGGTGGATTCCTTGCCGCCGATGGCGACATACACGCAAATGACTTCATCCGGCGTGCCGGCAAATTTTTTCTGATTGATGATCGCGTCAATGGCGATGGCGGTCTTACCGGTTTTACGGTCGCCAATGATCAATTCACGCTGACCGCGGCCGATGGGAATCATGGAGTCAATGGCCTTGATACCGGTTTGCAGCGGCTCTTTTACCGGCTGCCGATCGGCGATTCCAGGGGCAATCACATCAATCTTGCGGCGATCCGAGGTCTGAATCGGTGAGCCGCCGTCAATGGGCTGGCCCAGGGCATTGACCACGCGGCCCAAGAGTTCCCGCCCCACCGGCACGGAAAGCAATTCACCGGTGGATTTGACCACATCGCCTTCTTTAATGTGCGAGCAGTCGCCGAAGATAACCGCGCCGACGGTCTCTTCTTCCAGGTTAAATACCTGACCATACATATCATTGCCAAAATCAAGCATCTCTCCAGCCATGGCATTGGACAAGCCATAGATCCGCGCGATACCGTCGCCGACTTCAATGACTTTACCAACCTGACTGACATCAAGCCGATCTTCAAAACCGGCAATTTCTTTTTCCAGTACTGATGCTATTTCGTCAACTCTGAATTTCATGTTATCACCCTGACGTTACGTCGCCTTGTACTTCGATTTTTTTCCAACATTCCAATGGGACTTAACCAGCTTCCGGAGCAGGATTTCAAGCCTGCGCGGCACGCGCCTGATTAAGTCCGGCCAGCATACCGCTGTGCAACTGGGATTTCATGGCCCGCAAGCGTCGCTTGACAGACCCATCAATAAACATATCTCCAATTTTTAATTGTACGCCCCCCAGCAGGGACGCATCCACCGACGCGGTTAAATCAATCTGTCGGCCCAGACTCCGCCCGGCCGCCTCCGCGATGCGCCGCTTTTCATCGTCAGGCAGCGCCTGCGCGGAAACGATCTCAATACTTAAGCGGTTGTTGCGGTCGCGCTGTACCACGTCAAATGCGGCGGTAAATTCCCGCAACATATCCAGCCGATCCCGCCGCGCCATGGCATGCAGAACGGAAAGCGTCAAAGCATTGACGGAACCGGTTATCGCCTGTTCCAGGAGTTTTAATTTCTCGGCGGTATTCACCGTCGCGGCTTTCAGGAAACTGTCGAGCCGCGGAGCTGCGGCCAGCAAAGCTCCGATGGACTCAATATCCGCCGTCACGTCCGCCATTTGACCGGCTCGCTGCGCAGAGTCATAAAGCGCGGTAGCGTATACCCGCCCGATGGCCATGTAGTGCGATTCTTTTTGTTGCATACCAGTCTACCCAATTGATCCACAGCCATGCCGCAGGATCGTTAATTCATTGTGCCGGCCAACTGGGCCAGCGATTCATCCAGAAGTCTTCGTTGATCATTGGCGTTGATTTCACGGCCGATGATTCGCGATGCGATTTCCACGCTGATATCTGCCGTCCGATTGGCAATGTCCGTTAACGCCTGCTGTTTGGCGGCTTCTATATCGCGCAAAGCCTGATCTTTCAGTGCTCGCGATTCCGATTCGGCACGCTGGCGGATTAAATCCGCGGCCTTGGCGGCATCCGCCTTGGCCTGCTGGAGTTGTTGCGACGCCTGGCGTTGCACTTCCGCGATTTTTTCTTCCAATTGCTTGCGCGTCTGTTCCACTTGCGCTTGAGCATCCGCGGCGGCTTGAATGCTGTCACGAATGGCATTTTCCCGGCTTTTTAAGCCATCGATCAGCGGACGCCAGGCATATTTGCCCAATACCACCAGCAGCACCACAAATATCAGCAAGGTAATCAGTGCCATACCGGCGTTTATGGACATCAATGAGGCACCGGCGTTCCCGCCGCCACCACCCGATGTCGCCGCGTGCGCCATGCCGGTTGACCCGCTGATAACCGCTATGGCGATAACCGCCAACCACCGCATCGGGACGCGGGCATCGGTTATTGGCGATTTACCAGATTTGCTTTCAACGCATTTCATGAACATTCACCTTTAATCCAGCGTGCAACACCGATACATCGTTATCGCACGTAATCTGATGGCGAAAAATCACATTCGCCGTCCATCAGATTACTAATCTGGAAGTATATTAAAGACCACCGTTCCGAATCAGAACGATCATCACCAGCACCAACAGAAGGAACGTAAAACCTTCAATAATGGCGGCCGCGAGAAAGAACTGGGTCCGGATCGTATTGATCAACTCCGGTTGGCGGGCCGTGGCTTCGCACATGCTGCCGCCGATGGCACCTACGCCCGCACCAGCGCCGCCCACACCGGCCCCGCCGCCGATTAACGCACCGGCAATTTCAATGGCCTGGGTTAATTCGTGCATCGAGTTAACGCTATGCACCACCACCACATGCCCGGTTTGTACTGTTGTTGGATCCATTTGGTAAAACTCCTGTTGCCTTAAACCTTCTATAAATTCAGCATCACGCCCCCACACGGGGCGTGCAAAAATTAATGCTCCGCCGACATCGCCTCGGCAATATACGCCGCACTTAACAGCGTAAATATGTACGCCTGCAAAAACGCCTCCAGCAGGTGCAAGGCCTCAAAGGCCGTGCCAAATAAAATCACCGGCACACCCGTGACGGTCCTGACAAAATACCCGCCGAAGGAAAATATAATGCTCACCAAGACCGCCACCACCAGCGGACCGGACATCATTACCGCAAATAAACGCATACATAGCGCCAGCGGCTTTACAAACGTACCCAGCAGTTCCAGCACAAACATCAGCGGCCAGATAACCCACGGAACCCCCGGCGGCACAATATGCTTGAGATATTTCGCCACGCCGACCACCGCCGCGACCGGCCAGGGCCGCGTGGACGCAACATCCGCCGTTGGGTGATCACTTGCGGTATCCGTGGCAGCATGACCTGTTCGGATGTGCGGCGTGTGATGCCGTCGGGCGGTTCGGATAAATTCCGCCAAACCCGACACGTGCACCGTAAAAAATGTGCAAACCGCCAGCGTCGCGGTGACGCTTAAATCGCCGGTGGCTCCACCCCAGAATTCCGGAATATGCGTGCCGAATGCCGAATTAAATAATTGAATT
Organism: Planctomycetota bacterium; assembly: GCA_021818565.1. GTDB lineage: Bacteria > Planctomycetota > Phycisphaerae > WQYP01 > WQYP01 > JAMDCX01. The sequence goes on along the minus strand of JAKATV010000039.1, from coordinate 4,116 downwards.
AATTCATCAACTGGTAACATTCCGAACAAATCAGCGAACAAAATGAAGAAGAATGCCGTCCATAGATAGGGGGTGAACGTTGCGGCCCATTTGCCCAGCATGGGTTCAAAGGTATCGCGTTGCAGGAAGACCAGTAATGACTCAAAAAAATTTCGAAATCCTGTGGGCACCGGCTTGGTTTTCATCCGCCGCGCCATGGTGGGAAAAATGGCCAGCATTAATCCCGCGGACAGCAATAGCATCAGAACATGATTGGTGAAATAAAAGCTCTGGCCAAAAATATGAAATAAAGGATAGGGGTATAAATTATGTGCAACGGTCCCATTAAGTACGTTGACTTCAGCCAGACCACCCGGTCTGATGGCATTGGGCAGCATAAAAACCATAAGTCTTCAATCCGATTGCGGTTCTCGTTCCGACACCAACCCGCCAGAGCTGATCCGGGCCAAAACTTTTACCCGAAAACGCGCACGGCGTCAATGCCGCACGCTATAAAAATGTCCGCGTGGACCGCCGCGCTCTGGCAACTATGCGTTATACTTTCGAGTGTTTTATCACCCACGAAGACGCCACGCTTTCAGCAATTAACAGCACAAAATAGAACGCCGCCAGCCATAACAGCGTCACCGTTTTATGCAGGTGCACTGGCGCAAAGGCGGTAACAATAATTGCGCCCAGCGCCACGCCCACTAATCGCGTCATATTCGCCAGCACCGCGCATCGCAGCAATAAGATCGCCGAGCGCCCGATCAGCACGACCATCGGCAATACCGCCAGCAGCCCCACCACCGCACTTACCAGTCCGGCCGCCAGCATTTCCCGCATATAGACGGGACGATGCAGCAGCGGCATTAACAGCATGGCCACTACCATTGCCGCGCCGGTTGCCACCAGCGGGGTAACAGTTAATCCCAACCGAAGCCAGGAATTGGGAATTGGACGTATTTCCGCCTGATCAGTCATCTGAATCAGTGCCCTTCTTAGTGGCCTTCCGGCTATCCGTCGTGCCGTTTTTACCCGCCGCAGTTTCATCCTGATGCAGCAACATTTTAATCTGGAGATATAAATCCCCAATGACGGCCACGCAGATCATCACCACCGTAGCAATTCCGTGCCAGCGGAATGAATGGTCCATCCATTGACCAAGCAGGCCGAACATCAGTACCACCGCAAGGAATTCAATTCCCATCGAGGTAAAACGCCGCAGCCCCGATGCCCGTGCCGTAGGGCTTTCCTGCCCTGAATACGGTACCGGAGCACCAGCTTTTAATTTATTGGACGCATGACGCTCCAGACGGTCCAATGCGGATTTGGCACCGCCTGTTTTCGTTTCTTTTGTCGGCTCATTTTGTACCATGGCCGCTACCGTCCACCAACGACCTCCTTTGTACTATTTTTCACAAAGTATGTCAAGCGATGGGGCTTGCCCGGGAACTGGCTAAAGTGATCGCCTAAACGCCACTTCACGGGGACTATCTTTTATACCAGCGATTCGCATCCCACTATATCGCGTACGGTTACCTTGATCGCCCAAGTGCCGATCAAACAGAAAGCTTTCTGCGCTGCAAACTTAGTGCGCCAAGGCCGATCAGGCCCAGGGCCAGCAGGGTGGCCGCCCCCGGCAGCGGTGCCGCGGCCGGTGTGGGGTCCGTCTGAAATGTAAGTGTGGCACTATCGCCGGCATTCAGCCCGAGCGTAAGCGTGGAACTTAGCGTGTAGGGCGAAGTGAATGCAAAATCAGCCGGGCCGACCATGGTATTAACCGTGCCGACGGAAGCGGTCGGCAATGGGTTATAGATCATATCACTTGAGCTTGCCGATGTGCCGTTGGCTGAACTGGTGTATTGGAAATAGTCAAGCGACGACCCATCCGTGAAGCCATTGGCAAAAAACGTAACCGATGCCGCGCCGGTCAGCACCGCCACCGAACCTGGTGCATTGGACGTAAAGCCATTATCCGCAAGATTAATGGTCATCGTCTGAAAGCCGGTACCGACATTGGCGACCAGAACACTTCCCGCCGTTTCCAAAGGCACCTGCCCGTTAGCCGGGGCCGATGGGCTGTTGGATGCAGCGGAAAATCCATCGATAAAAAAGCTCCCTACGCTAAATGCTTGGGTTGAATTGATCTGATAATTTTGCCCGCCGGCATCCAGCGTGCCGTTCTGGTATGCGGTGTACGCACCGGAACTGAACGTGGCCACCAGAGCCGCATGAGCTGCTGACGCACAACCCGAAAGTAACAGCCCGCAAACGCCGGCATAAACTAAACTTGACTTCATGATAGATCTCCCTGATCGTTAAATGGAATTCTCATACAACTTGCAATCGAATTACATAAATTCTTCAAACACGCCCAACCCGAAATCCTTTGCGACGCACCAGCCCCAGTGCCATCAGTCCTGCGGCAAAAATCGGCAGAACTGCCGGTTCAGGGGTGCTTGCAGTGGAAACTTCGCTCGCCCAAATATAGCTTTCCCCGTTGTTGGTCAAACTCAGGGACTGATTGGGTGCCAGCGTGACCTGCAAGACCGATGTAAGCGAATAGGGTGCACCGGAAACACTTAGGGTGCCGGTCGAAGCGGTAGACAAAGTATAATCCTGCAGGGTCGTTGAATTATTGCTAAAGGTTCCTGTGCTCACGGACGTACCGTTGGTTGTCCCACCTGCGGTAGGTGCGGATTCAAAAAGGGTATTGGCAGAGTCCGCAAAAGTCTGAAAGTTCATGCTGAAACTTCCGCCCTCAAACGTTCCGCCGTCGCTATGGTTGAACTCAACGGCGTTATAACTTCCGGCACTTGTCAAACCAAAACCGGTCGCGCTTAAAATCAATTCCAATGTGTCGGTAGTTGGGCCGGTATTGGATATCTTTGAGTCCGTATAACGCAACACCGCCGCGGAGGTGGAAGATGCCGCCGCACCCAACGTGGCAAGGTCAGAAATATTGTACTGAAAATTCCCCAGACTTTGCGTGCCGCCGGAACTCACTGAAGAATAGCCCGACGCCGCCGAACCCAAATACGTCACCGGCGTAACCGCCGAACCCATATCCACGACGGTTAGCGCCACCGAATCCGCATGAGCCGTAGCGGCCAAAGCGGATCCCGCGGCAAGAGCTGCCAAAGCAAGAAAACATTTATTCAACATCTATCTATCCCCTTCAAGGGCCACAAAGGACCACCAAAATTCGCGCCGCAAAAACCTATCGCACGGCTGCGTGTACAAAACAATTTGACGTGTTGGGCAAACGGGAACTGAGTAATCTCTTCTCTCCCGATGCCTGACGCATCTGATAAATTAACTATAGTGATATCGTGGTGTCAGTCAAAGAAAAACTTTGAATTTTGTGGTCATTTATGGTTATCACACGTCGCAACATCCCGACAAAGTCCAATAACCACGCCAGGAGCGCTTCAGCGATTCCGATAACACGTCCCGGCGATTTTCACCCTTGATTCTTGTTCCGCCGCCATTCAACTTCGATCATCCGTTTGATGGATATCAGATCCCGATGTAATATGCTTTCAGCCACAGCATCACCCACTGGAAATATTCTCTCGACAAGGAGTTCCTATGAATCGTCGGCATTTTCTCCAAATCACTGCGACTGCGGCTTTGGCCGCATCGGTACGCGAGGACCATCTGCAAGCGGCGGATTCCTTAAGCGGTTCGAGACCGGGCTTCTGGAAGCTTGCCCTCACGCCTCCCATGGGCTGGAATAGTTATGATTATTACGGCAGCACCGTCACAGAGGCCCAATACTTGGCCAATGCCCAGTATATGCAAAAACATCTTCTGCAATGCGGCTACCATTATGCCGTGATCGATTATCTCTGGTTTGACCCCACGCAGGCTACGCGCGGGGTCTGGCAGCGTGGTAAGTTGGCGATGGATAGGTTCGGGCGGCTGCTGCCGGCGTTAAATAAATTCCCTTCCGCCCGTGGCGGTGTAGGCTTTAAGCCGATCTCACAGAAAGTTCATGCCATGGGGTTAAAATTCGGATTTCACATCATGCGGGGCAGGGTGCGTGACAGTTTACGCGGCTCTGCACCGTCCGACAGATGAACGGCTGGCCCAGTAACGGTCCCAGCGTTGATCTTGGCTCATCCACATAGC
>JAKATV010000069.1 GCA_021818565.1 Planctomycetota bacterium | reverse complement strand
GGAAAGACTATGGTATGATTCATCGGTTGGGAATCTTGGGCGGTTCCCGCGTGGCGTTAGCGTGGATGCGGCTTGTTAAAAAGGGTTCATGGACATGGAACAAACGCAGCGAATCGGCATCATAGGCGGGTCGGGGCTGGGCCAGCATCTGCTTATGCCCGGCGATGGTGAGGCGGTAGAAATTAAAACTCCCTTTGGGCCGCCGGCGGCACCGCCGATTCTGGCCAATTGGAAAGGCATTCCCGTGGCGATTCTGGCCCGACACGGCGCGGGCCATGTGTTAAACCCCACGCAAATTCCCTATCGCGCCAATATCTATGCCCTGAAAATGTTGGGGTGCCGATGGATTCTGGCCTCCGGAGCTGTGGGCAGCTTGAATGAAAATATGCATCCGCGGCAACTGGCCCTGGTGGATCAGGCGATTGATCGCACTGTGCATCGCGTGGGAAGCTTTTTTGATCACGCCGCGGTGCACGTGGATTTCGCGGAGCCGGTGTGTGGGAAATTGCGAAATATTGTTTATGAAAGCCGCTCTGACCTTACCGCCGATGCGGTGGTTCATCCGCGTGGAACGTATGTGTGCATGGAAGGCCCGGCGTTCTCGACCCGTGCGGAATCGCGGCTGCACCGGAGTTGGGGCGGAGATTTAATCGGCATGACGCTTTTGCCGGAAGCCAAACTGGCGCGTGAGGCGGAAATCAGTTACGCCTCCATTGCCCTGATCACGGATTACGATGCGTGGAAACCCCATACGCCGGGACAGGCCCCGATGGAACTGATGCGGGAAATCCTCAGCCATCTGCAAGTGGCCTCGGAAAACGCTCTGCATTTAATACGGGCGGCCCTGGGACGTATCTGGGAATCCCGGGCGGAAGAATTCCCGTCGCAGCGGGCACTGGAGTTGGCGATTTTTTCGGATAAAGCGAAAATAAGTGCCGAAGCGCGACAGCGGCTTGATGCGATTTGGGGAAAGTATTTCCCACGTCCCGGCTAAGCGCGAACGATGAAACGTTTGACCGATCTAATCTGGTTGGAGCCTCACAGAAATGAAATCCGGGCCGGCAGGCAAAACATCGCAGATCATGTTGTGGTTGGCAGGATTGGCTGTGGCGGTGTGCTGCTGTATGCTCCGGCCGTCCGGAGGGCTGGCCCAAATGGTTATCATCGGCCCGGCCAAACCCGCTTTGCGCGTTCGCGTGGTTCCACCCCAACCCAATAATGGCAAGCCCGGTAGTTTTTCGCATATTCAAGTCAACGATTCCTTTGGTGCCAAGGACTTGCTGCGCACGGCCCTACGGCTGATCACCAGCGGCCACCTGACGCAAGCCGTGCGAAGTTATCAGCATATTGCCCGTAAATATGGCACCAGTGTCATTAAGAAGCCGGATAGCACGTATGAATCGGTGCGAAAGTATGTCTGGACCGCTCTGTTGGCGATGCCGGCTGTACAGCGTGGTTTGTATAATCAGCTCTATGGATTAAAAGCCCGGCAGGTCATTGAAAAAGCGCGGCAAAGCGGGTCGCTATTTTCCCTGACCACGGCCTGTGAACGCTATTTTGCCACCGATGCCGCCGCCAAGGGGCTGCAATTTGTGGCGGCGCGGCAGTTTGAACGGGGGCGCTTTGCCCTGGCGGCGCGACTATGGTTACAGTTGCTGAACCATCCGGGCCTGACGTCTGATCATCCTATGCTCTTACATAATGCCGCGGTGGCGGCGGCCTTGGCTGGCGACAGGCATTTGGCGAAAACATTGCTAGCGGAATTGGCGAAAAATGCGCCCCATGCGACGGGCTTGATCGCCGGGAAGCAGATCAATCTTCTGGCCGATGCGCAAATCGCCCTGCACCGTTGGGCGCTGTATCAGCGTGTTACAACAGCCGGAACCTGGCCGACATTTGAGGGAAATTTCCAGCGCAATGGCGTAGCGGCGCGGGGAACGCTGCCCGCCGCCATCATGTGGACCAAGCGATTGAACGCCTTTGGGCAAAACCCCGCGACCAGTGCGGCTACCATGCAATATCAAAACGAGTTGCGGCAATTTTTGCCCGCATTCGGCCTGACCATGGATCCGGCCACGGGAAAAACTTCGGGGGATGTGTTGTTTTCATTCCCCACGTGCCGCAAGGGTACACTGTATCTGAACCTGCAGGATCGCATTAAAGCGGTGGATATCAATTCCGGCTATACGCTGTGGCAGTATCCCCATGGACGACTGCCGACGAATAGCTCCACAGCGAATATTGCGACGCTGGCCAATGAACTGGATCATTACTCCTGCACGTTGGCTCATGGAAAATTGTATACCGTTCTGACACGGCCCGGCGCGCCGGCACAGTTTCCGACGCAATTCGGATTTAGCTCCGCCAAACTTGACGTTGTGTGCCTCAACGCGGACGGCGGGAATTTACAATGGAAAATATCGGCATCCCGCCTGGTATCCGGCGAAACAGGCCGAAATATCTGGCCGGCGTGTATACCGATGGCCAATCGGCGCGCGGTATTTCTGGTCGTAGCCGCCACGCAGCCGGGTACGGGAATGAACGAACTAAGCCTGGTGCGATTAAGCGCCGCCACCGGCGCTGTGCAATGGAGCCATTATTTGTGCACCATTACCGGGCCGGCCTACGGTGTGTCGCCGTTTAACACCATTAATATTATTCCCACCATGGCCGACAATACCATTTACATCTCCACCGGATTGGGCGCGGATATGGCGGTGAACGCCGATTCCGGGCAAGTGCAATGGCTGCATCTGAACAAAGTGGCCTATACGCCGTTTAACAACATGCAGTATGGCATTGTCCGGCGGCCCCTGCCGTGGCACCTCAATGCGCCGGTTGTTGCGGGTTCGCGGCTGATTTCCATGGACAACAACTTCGGAAGCGCATCGACCCTGCATATATATAATCGTTGGACCGGTGCAAAGCTTCTGTCGCTGCCCTGCCAACGGCTGTACCACGCCAACATGCTTCTGGGAGTCATCCATGGTGAAATGCTTTTGGCGGGCAGCAAAATTTGCGCGGTCAATATTCGCACCGGAAAGCAGATATGGTCCAGCCGTCCGATACATTCGTTCGGAGCAATTTCCGGCCGGCCATTTTTAACACGAAAAGATATTTACATACCCTTGAACACGGGTCTGTTGCTGGTGAACACCCGCAGCGGGGCCGTTGACAACATGGCCAAATGGCCCGCCGGAAACGCTGATTCCGCCGGCAATCTACTGGTTACCGCGCATGAGGTTGTCGTGGTGAATGATCATCGCGCCGCGGGTTACGCCCGATGGAAAGACGCCCTGGCGTATCTGACCGGACGAATTAAAGCCCATCCCACGAAGCCCGAAGCCTACCTGACGCTCGCCGAGGTCGCCTTCCGGTCCAGTCATGATACTTTGGCCCAGCAGATGCTTAGCAGAGCTGTGGATTTAGCCCTGCCGCGGATCGCCGCCGCACCGGCGGCGGCGGACCGCATATTTCACGTGTGCATGACTTTTGCCGCCGATGTGACAAATAAAGCCGGTGCCAATGCGGCGGAACTTTTTTATCTCCAAAAGGCCAGTGCTATTGCCCGGCTGCCGGAGCAGCAGGTGAAATGGCGCATGGCGATGGCTCGTTGTTATCTGGCGGCAAAACATCCCGCAAAAGCCATGACGCTGCTGGAGCAGATTCTCGCACGCGGATCGCTGCGGGCGGCGGGGGTGGATTATCGCGGTGTTACGCTGGCGGCGTCCACCGCGGCGCGATCGATGATTCAACGGAATGTCATTGGTACCTTCGGAACAAAAGTATATGCCCCGTGGGAAACCCATGCGAAGAAGCTTCTGGCGCAGGCGCAACGTGTAAAATCATGGCAACCTTTGCGACAGATTGTGGTGCAATATCCCAATAGCGCGGCGGCGTTGCAGGCCGCCCGCTTGCTTTCCCGGCATTTTGCGGCGCGCGGGCAATGGGCGAAAGCTTATGACATGCTGTTGTGGACGCGGTTTGGCGCAGAGTCCAAATCCGATAAGGCATGGCGGCTTTCGCGGCTGTGTTCGGCGCTGGCGCATTTGCGGCATTGGAATCAGGCGTTGGTTCTGGCTATGCGCGGCACCCAAGATTTTCCAGCGTACCATTGGACGCACGGCCGGACGTGGACATTCGCCCGCTATGCCCAACATATCAAACAGACTGCGACGCCCGGCGCGCTGGCCCTACGCGCTTGGCTGAATGCAAAAATTGGGTCACAGCTCGCGGTATCCGGCGCTTTGCATGGTGCGCTAATGCAACCGCTGGAGCATACGCCGCGGTATCGTCGCTACGGCATGTTTCTACTGGGAAACAAAGCCAACGGAGGCTATCAGATTTCCGCGCGGCGTGTTCGAGGGTTAAAGCCGATGTGGCAATATCTCGTGGCCCATGCCAGGCGGGCGATGCTGGTGGGTTACTGGAAAAAGCTGGCGATTCTGGCTACCGACAATCAACTATTGGCCATCGATGCGCAATCCGGCCGTTTGCAATGGGAACAACAAATAGCGTCCAATGGGAGACACCCCGGAATTTTGGCTCCAGGGGTCAATGCCGCGCTGCCGGCGATGCAGCGGATGATGATGATACAAAACGGCATGATGATTAACGGCGGAATTCCGGGGTACAATATTTTATCGCCCAAGATTGCAGCGCAATGGCGTCAAGCGTCTATTCAACGGGATCTCGGTGTGGTCAGCTACCGCCTGATAAAGATGCTGCCAGCCGGAATTCTGGTGGCGGGACTGCATGATCTGGCACTTTACAGCCCAGCCAATGGGCAACCTGTCTGGAAGGCACCGGTAGCGCTGGAGAAATATGGAACCGTTTCCTGTATCCGGCAAACGCGGCGTTACTTCGCGGTTGCCATGAACCTTCCCTTTGATCAGGTGGTATTACTTGATCTTTCCAGCGGGCGCGTCGCCGGCGTTTTACCCGCCGAGGCCGGAGATCATTTTTATTGGATTCAGGCCGACCCGGCCGGCAGACTGCTGCTTTGCGGCCAAAAGGGCGTGGCGATGTTTGATCCGGCCATCAGTTTGTCGGCTCCGATATGGAGTAGAAATAATCTGCATGATCCATTTCCGACGGCCGCAAGTTTGTCGGTGGACGGGTTAATAACGCCCACCGCCACCGGCATGACTTGTATGGATGTTACCAGCGGTGCCAGGCTGTGGAATCAGCCGGGACTCAATGCGGGACTTACCTCCAGCGGCGTGATCTGGATGCAGACGGCCCTGAACCAAAACACGCTGGTCATGCTGACGCCGCGGAATTTAATGGCCATCGCGACACGCACAGGCCAGATTGCATGGAAAGCGGAATTTGTGATGCAATCGCGACCGCCGCTGACGGCGGCACAAATCGGTGATCCGGATATTGTCGCATTGGCGCACGGGCCGGTCGGACCGACGCCCAATATCATGCACCTGTACCTGATCAACCAGAAAGACCGGCAGGGACGGCTGGACAATGGTTCCATTGTTCTGGATCAGCAGTTGACACGGTCGGGATCTGATGCGGCGGCTCCCGATATCCAGTCCTGGCTGCTGGTCAATGGCGGAATTTTATTTGAAATCAATGGCGTCGTATTCTATTGCCATACATAATAGACGCGTCTTAAACCGCGCGGGCTTAGCCTGGCGCGGACGACGCAATGCGGATGACGCAATAAGGAGTTGAACTGTGACAGGTGATACAGCGCACAATATACCAGGCAATCAAACGGAGACTTCCGTCTCGCAGCATCATGTGCTGCTGGGATTTCTGCGGCAACTGCGATATGTGGTGGCGTGTATCGTCGTAGGAATATTTTTCATCTATCTGGCGGGAAAAGTTATTCCGTCCCCCAATATGGATGGTACCAGAGCTTTGGCGGCGGGACCGGCGATATCGCTGTTAGCGGAATTGGTCATGATCGGGGGCTTGGTGGCCGCGATTGTGATTGGTACCCTGCTGACCTGGCCCGATGCGCCACATGCGGGACTATTTATTGCATCGGTCGGATTGATTTTTCTGGCCTGCCACTGGGGGCCGATCACTTTGTTGCTGGCTCTGCACCACACGGACTTGGTGGGAGCGTATCACACACTGGCCTTGCAGAATATCTTTTGGATATTTTATATTCTCATTGGCGAGGCGGTTTCGCGGGGAATTTACGAACTGATTGGATCGCGAAATTGGCCGCTTTATCTGGGCCTGCCATGGCCCGTTCGGCCGCACGGCACCCACGCCGCTTTAGTCACGGCGGATTATCCGTCGTTTGCTGAGGTTTTGGTCGATCACATCCGTTACCGCCCCTTTGGCCGACGGTTGGCACAAAATCTATTGGCTTTTATTACGACACTGATCATGGCGGCAGTCATCCTGTTCCTGTTGCTTAAATCGCAGCAGCCCGGGCAGGCCATTTTCGCCTGTTCGGTGGCCTTTGCCGCAGCGGCGTTTGTCGGTTCCACCGCGGCACCACAGGCGGATGCCTGGGTGATCTGGATTACGCCACCGGTGATCGCGGCCATTGGCGGAATTATCGCGCCGCATGTGGCGCAACCCTATCCGGCGCATACCGGTTTGTTTCTGATGCGCTCGTTGCCGATTTATTACAGTTCCGCCGGATTAGCGGGGGCCATTTTCGGATATTACGCGGCCGTGCGCATGCACTATCGCCGGGTTATGGAAGCACCCGATTCCAACGCTTCGGCCTGACCATCACCGGCGCAACGGCAACACTTGGATTGTTGCGGGAATGCGGCCTGGCAGCCTGTTAATTGAAAAGAACAATCGGCATGGCAAAAAAAGAGCTTACGATTTCCCTGGCCGCAAAATGCCAGTTGCTCTTCGGCTTTGCCGTGCTGGTGATCATCGCCGGAGCCTTGGCTGTACCGTGGCAACGCATGGAACAGCTTACCAGCCGGGAGCCGGTGTACGAAGCGCGCATTGCGGCGGACATGACGCTTCGGGAGGCGCATGTTAACCACGGGGCTTCCAGCAATAGCGCTAATTCAGCGGCAGGATGGCAGACGGCCCATTTACGTCAATTACAATATCCCCAACCAACCATTGAGTTACTGCCAAAACCGGGCACGCCCTGGCCTCATGCCACCGCTTTTCAAGCTGCCGCCATTCGATATTTTCTCAAACATGCGCGGCAGAATCAGTATGGCGAATTATCACAAAGCATTACCCACCATCCGGTTTATAAATATGCCGCCGCGGTGCGCGCGTCAGTGAGTTGCCTGCGATGCCATAGCCAATGGCACCGTTGGCTATATTCGGCCGGTGCCACACCGCCCGTTGCGTCGAAAGACCGGCAATTGCATGCCACCGCCACAGCACCGGCCGCACCGGCGAACTCCTCGGCAGCGCCGCTGGTTGCGATTGTGCAAGTGGCCATGCCGGTCACCCCTGACCTGGATCAGTTACTTCTGAATCGCGTGGTGATTGTGGTTTCCGGCCTCATAGGCGGGTCATTAGCCATCATTGTTTTTTATCTTATAACAACCCGGCTTATTCTCCAGCCGGTGCGGGTGCTGCGAAACACCGCCGAAAAAGTGGCCAAAGGGGATATGGATATCCGTTCGGCCATATCCACGGGCGATGAATTTGAGCAATTGTCCGATACCTTTAACACCATGCTGGCCACATTAAAGGCATCGCAGGATCAATTGGAAGCGACCAACCGCAGTTTGGATACCCGGGTTGGTGAATTGGCGCAATCCAACACGGATTTATTTCAAGCCAGCAAGATGAAATCGGAATTCCTTACCAATGTCAGCCACGAACTGCGCACGCCGCTTAACGCCATCATCGGCTTTGCCGAACTGCTCACCACCGCCAAACCCGCCCCGGACGACCCGCGGTCGAACCGTTATATTGACAACATTCTCACCAGCGCGAGGCAACTTCTGGATTTGATTAACGACTTATTGGACTTGGCCAAAATTGAGGCCGGCAAAATTGTTCTCCGCACGGAACGCATTAACGTGCCGGATGTTTGCGAATCGTTGGTGAATTTCATGCGCCCGCTGGCCCAGAAAAAAAATATCGAATTATCGCTGGCGGTGCAGGCACCGGTTCCGCTGGTGAGCACCGATCCGGCGAGATTTCAGCAAATTCTCTATAATTTTCTGTCCAACGCCATTAAATTTACGCCCCCTGATGGTCGCGTCACGATCACCATTTCAACCCCCGATGCGGAACATGTGAAAATCGCGGTTACCGATACCGGCCCGGGTATTGCGCCGGAACATCACGCCGGCATCTTTGAAAAATTTAATCAATTGGATGCTTCTGTCACCCGGCGGCACGGCGGCACCGGCCTGGGGCTGACCATCAGTCAGGAACTCGCCGACATGCTGCACGCGAATATTGAGCTTATCAGTGACTTGGGCAAAGGGGCCACCTTCAGCCTGATTATTCCAATCGCAGCGACTGCCGAGCCGTCGGCGTCGGAGGCGACAGGCGATGGAACGACAACCTAGCCCCTAAACCAGCGTGATATTTTTGACATACCGGTGAGTTTTTTAAAAATGAACTGAAACGCTTTGCTTTTCGTAATAGTATAGTGTTGTAGACATCAACACGTATATTACGTAAGGAGGCGTTTCAA
>JAKATV010000131.1 GCA_021818565.1 Planctomycetota bacterium | reverse complement strand
CGTCGCCGCTGCATGCGCGGAATTAACCGCGCACCAGTTTCACACCGCCCACAACACGCCGTCGACCGCCCCCACGCGGCAAATCAACCCACAGCAAAAACCGGGCCGGACACTACTGGGAAGTTCACCATCGCCCCCTCTTTCCACACCGCTAAACGTCAACATTTTCTTCATTATTTTGCTGCTCTAAATAGGTGGCGAAGCCCGGCAGATCGTCGAAGAAGCTGCACCGAGGATTTTGCTTTAACAGGTCGGTCCGTTTCCGAACCAGATTGCGGATCATCTTGTCGCGAAAAACAATGGCGTGAGCGTATGCCAAAGGTACGGGCAGTGAATTGAGACCATAAAAATCGTTAGGGTCGTCCTTTCGGCCCGTGTCCTCAAGCCTGCCAGCTAGGACCTCGGCGTGGTTACGTATGGCCGGGAGTACCTCCAATACGAAGCCCATCCGGCTTCCGTCAGCGCCAGCAACCTTGGCTTCGAGCACCCTCCAGGCTCTGGTCTTGCGAGGTTCAGGCAGGTTGTAAAAGAATGGGACTACGAATTTGTCTACACAATCCGCGTCGCGTCCGCGATGAAGCGCCGCCCTATTACCGCCCGATGTGACCCGGGCCTTTTGGGCCATGGATTGGTATGGGATATTCGGGTGTGGCGCGTTTTGGATTGATGGCCCTACAAGCTTCACAAGCTCTGTCAACTGCGTCTGTAATTACAGATAGTTGAATGCGAACCGCTGGCAATCGCCCGCGCCTGCTTGGGCAGCTACCTGCCCGGCACGCCATTTATCTTTGGAGTCCGGCGGATCAATGCCCATCCCGTAGAATTCACGCAGTCATAAACATGCTCTGCGGCAGTTGGTCCGCATGCATGCATGCTGGATGTCGCTGAAGGACAACCAGGACGAACGTATTGAATCTGCGCTGGAAGAAATGATAAGGAAACCTGAATGGTAAAAGGCTTGGACAAATGGGGACTGTTCGGAAGCGGCGTATCCTGATTGCAGTGTGACTATGGCCGGTGTTGACAACTTGCCTTTCGGTAAAACTGAACATGAAGACCCCCGGCGTGCGTCTGACAAACAAATGCGATATCCCGCGACTTGGTCGAACAAACGACCGATTTTCAACGCTTTACGAGGTACCCGAGTCTCAACGGAACATCAGGTTGGGACGGCGGAGGGGAAACTCGTGGGGGGCGGTATTCGCAAGAAACGAATGACTTTCAGCCTGTTTCACCGAAACGGAGTGTTTCAACGAATGTTGAAATACTGGTTATGATGAAAGACTTGTCTTGAAATTGTTTCAATGATATACTGACTTTCAGCAAGCGTTGAAAGGCTATGATTCGATGAAAGAAAGCGCATCCGATTTCCTCGACCGTGCGTTCGCCACTGTGTCCGAGTGCTTTGATGACACACCGTTTTGCGCCCTGCGCTGGGGGCCGCGGAAAACTCCCGTCGGCATCGACCGCATTGGAAGGCTTCGGATCCAAGGTGTGGGCGAACGCATGCTGCTACTGGAAGTAAAAAAGAGCGGTCAACCTCGCATCGTCCGCGAAGCGGTCAACGCGATCGCACGTTATCGGCCATCTTTCAAGAACTCCTACGGAATCGTTGTCGCCCCATTCATTTCGGACGCTGCTGCTGACATTCTCAAGACCGAGGACATCGGCTATGTGGATTTCGCTGGTAATTGCCGCATTTGCATCGACAAGGTCTACATCAGTAAGACCGGCCAATCCAACCCATTTACCGAAAAGCGCGGCCTGCGATCTCTATACTCTCCCAAAGCTGAGCGCATTCTTCGTGTCCTGATGCGCAATCCCAATGAGCCCTGGCTGGTCAAGCCGTTGGCCGAAGCCGCCGGGGTGAGCTTAGGGCAGGTCTCCAATGTGAAGAAACTACTGGATGCTCGTGAATGGCTGCGGTCGGGCGACTCCGGATTTTCGCTCGCACATCCCAAGGCCCTGCTGGCCGAATGGTCCATGGCGTACCGCTTCACCCGTAATCGGATCGGAAATTTTTACGCCATGGCATCGGTTGATGAGATCGAGCGTGCGATTGCGGGCAAAAACCAACGAGGAGAGCCGTTGGGAACGTTAACCGCTTTTTCCGCCGCCGCGAGGTTGGCACCAGTGACCCGGTACCAACGGGTTTCAGCCTACGTGCGTGGGTCCATGGAAGCCGTAGCCGAGAAACTCGACTGGAAGCAGGTCACCAGCGGAAGCAATGTCAGCCTCCTCGAGCCCTATGACGACGGCGTGCTGATGGATAGCCAAGACAGCGACGACATCCAGATCGTCTCGCCGCTTCAGGCTTACTTGGATCTTAGCGGGAATGTTGCTCGTGGCGAAGAAGCCGCCGAGGCGCTTTTGCGCGAGGTGCTCAGTCCATCATGGTGAGTTCCCGCGCTGACTACTCCCAACAGGCAACCCAGGCCGCCCACATGGTCATGCTGGAACTCGTGCGCATTTTGGGAGAGTACCACGACGATATTGTCCTGGTCGGCGGCTGGGTGCCGGAACTGCTTTTCAGTCAGGCGCAGCCGCGGCACATCGGCAGCACGGACGTTGACCTGGCGGTCAATCACCGCACGATCGGTCAAGAGCGGTATCGCACCATCCTCGCACATATGCACAAGCAGGGCTATGTGGAAGCACACCAGCCGTTTAGCTTCTTTCGCACGGTGATGGTCGAAAATCGGCCCATCAAAGTGCAGGTGGACTTGCTCTCCGGCGAGTATGGTGGCATGGGCAAAAAGCATCGCCATCAGTCTGTCCAAGACATCAAGGCACGCAAAGCCCGCGGATGTGATCTGGCCTTCGAAATGACCGAAGAAGTTAAAATTGAGGGCACGCTGCCCACCGGCGGTAAAGATAGCGCGTCTGTGAAAGTGGCGGGGATCGTGCCCTTTCTGGTGATGAAGGGAATGGCACTTGCGGACCGTCTGAAAGCCAAGGATGCCTGGGACATCCTTTTTTGCCTGCGCAACTGCCACGGCGGCAATGCGGCGCTGGCAGAGGCGTTTCGACCGCATCTTTCCAACAAACTGGTCGCCGAGGGCCTGGGCAAAATCCGGGATAAGTTCCAGTCGGTGGCGCATGTCGGGCCGGTGTCATGCGCGGATTTTGAAGAGATCACTGATCGCGAGGACCGTGAAGTGCGAGAGCGCGACGCCTTCGAGCGCGTAAACGACCTGCTCCAACGGCTGGGCATCGTTTGACTCGATCCGTGCCTGCGCGCGACAAAACAGATCAGGTGAATTTAGAGCGGAACAGGACAGCACATTCGGCCGGGCAAATTTCAGGCGATTAATTCCGGTGGCAGCTTTTTGGGACTGGTAATCCGGATTGCTTTTTGGGGTGTAAAGGCACCCTGGATTAGCGTGACGCCAGACGGCCGAACGCCAAATGTCCGGGCCAAGCCGACTAATAATTCGTCGGTGGCGCGACCGGCTTCCGGTGGAGAGGCAACTTTGACACGTAAAGCGTTGCCAAAAACGCGGCCTATGCTAAATTTTCCGCTGCGCGGATAGACTTTAACGGACAGAATGAGATCCGTGCCTTCCCAGCGGCAGCAGGCCGCAAGCATGGGTTGCGCGGCGGGACCTGATGGATTGGCGATTTGCGCCTTGGCTGTCGGCGGTATTGTCGGCCTAAAAGCTTTCATCTATACTTCTCCGTCATGGTAGTTGGATGTTTACTAAAGCAAAGGTGTAACCATGGCCAGTGGAAAAAGCAATGCGGTAATCGGACAGTCCGGTGGACCTACCGCGGTAATTAATCAGTCTCTCGTGGGTGTCATTGAAGAATTGCATCAACATTCCCAAATTGACCGCATCCTGGGAGCTAAGCACGGGGTGCGAGGTATTATCAACAATGATTTCGTCCCGCTAAACGGCGTGGCGGCGGATTTGCTGGAGCGTGTGGCGCAAACGCCGTCCAGCGCTCTGGGGTCCACCCGCGATAAGCCCGATGAAGCGTATTGTATTAAACTGCTGGAATCATTTAAGAAAAACAATGTCGGCTATTTTTTCTATATCGGCGGCAATGACTCCGCTGATACGGCACGGATTGTCAGCGAAATGGCGATAAAAGAAGGCTATCCGCTGCATGTTTATCATGTACCTAAAACCATTGATAACGATTTACGCACGACCGATCATTGCCCCGGTTATGGTTCAGCCGCCCGGTTTGTGGCCCTGGCGGTCATGGGCGATGATCTGGACAATCGCTCTTTGAAGGGCGTGAAAATTGACATCATCATGGGCCGCGATGCTGGATGGTTGACGGCTGCTACCGCTTTGGCGCGGCAGGGAGAATCCGACGGCCCGCATCTGATTTATGTGCCGGAGGTTAATTTCTCCGATGATCAATTCCTGGCGGATATTGATCGAGTTTACACCCGGCTGGGGCGGTGCGTGATCGCCGCCAGCGAAGGCATTCGCTATAAGGTTGGCGATAAAAATTCTCTGGTGACGGAAAAGGCTGTGCAGGGCGGCGAAGTGGACGCCCATGGCAACAAGCAACTCTCCGGCACCGGAGCGCTGGGCGATTATCTTTCAGAAATGGTTAAATCCAAACTGGGAATTCCCTTGCAGCAAAAGACCGGCGGTAAGCTCCGCGTGCGTGCCGACACCTTCGGTTATCTGCAACGCAGCTTCCCCAGCATTGTCAGTTCCAGCGACGCGCATGAAGCCCGGTTGTGCGGACGCATGGCGGTGCAATACGCCATCAGTTCGCCACAGGGGCTTTCCAGTGGATCAGTGGCCATTAAGCGCGTCAGCGAAGAACCATATAAAGCGGATTACTTCCCGACCGCTTTAACCAACGTCGCCCGGCAGACCAAGCCGCTGGATACGAGTTTTGTGGTGGATGGATGCGATATTAATACCGCCTTTATTCGCTATGCCAAACCACTGGTCGGGCCATTGCCGATAGCCGGGAAACTCATTTAGCCAATGGGCCTGCCTGACGCGCATGAAAGCCGGGCTGCCATCCCTCAAATAGCCGCCGGTTCGGCCGGTGGTCCCGCGTTTGATCGCCGTTCAAATCGGGAAATTATTTTGGTGCTGTTGGTTAATTCATCGACGGATCCGGGGGAATTGAGCCGGGATTAATCTGTTGTCTGGAAGCCTGCAGCGAAACCAAGCGCGACAGATTCAGCCATTGATCTTCTGTGGCGTGAAATACGTTTTCGGGGTTTGCTGTCGCGACCAGCCATGAGGCGCTGCGGATTTCCTCTTCAAGTTGTCCGGCCGTCCATCCGGCATTGCCGACCAGGTATTTCACGGCATTCAATTTTCGGTTGACCAGGCTTTGCAGCGTGTCGCCGTTAATGGTCAGGTAAATTCCGGCAGAGATAACCGCATCCGCGTCGTGCGGAAGCGTATGAATCGCCATGACCGGGCCGGGACACGGGCCGCCCTGATACAGTGGCGAATCACATTGGCAGGAACTCTCACTGATCTGCGTCCAGGCCTGCCGAACCGTGATTCGTAAAGGCCGGTTGATCACCACGCCCATCGCTCCCTCTTCGTCATGCCGACACAGCAGCACCACGGAGTGGAAAAAATGCGGATCATGCAACGTTGGCATGGAAATCAGCAGACAGCCCTGAAGAGATGTATCCATTTGCTGATACTTTCAGCCGTTTGAATTCAGCGTAACGGCGTTTGCGGCTTTCCCGTGCGATGCGGCTTTTATTCTCTGCCGCTTATCGCATCACCCATTTTTTTCCCGCAAACTGTGGCTGGGGCACAATTCGCATCGATTCACCGGGTATCCAGAAATTCAACTGCAGGGTCTTATGCAACACCACATCTTTGTGGGTCAGGGGATTTTTCTGTAACGCGGTATCGCCGGAAAGGCCCGATACAAAAATTTTGAACCGCCGTGCCTTCACGGGGACATGGGTAAAAACAGCCACGCCGTCTTTCGCATTGTCGTCCCCCTGGAGCAATTTGCCGGCGATGAGTCCCGGGCTGATGATAAATTGATCCCCGGTGACTGTGCGAATTTTAGTCAGTACGCGCGGTGAAAGCCCGGCCACCGGGTGCAGGACTTTGCCGGTGTCGGTGGTTAGCACAAAGCCGGGAATAAAAAATATGTCCCGATGCGTGTTATTGGTAACGGTGTAACGCATAAACCAATATTCACGTAAACTGCGACTAACGCCATGGCCCACCGCAACGTATATCCGGTGCGGTTTATGCCATACAAAACTTAGCTGCCACCCGTGATGCAGCATATTCACGGTGGGATAAGGCTTTTTAGCGCTGGCCCCTGCAAGTCCCGCGGTGAAAAACACCGCAGCCAGCATCCAGGCCAAACTGAAACGCATCCTACGTATTGAGTGTGTTTTCACCATAAGCGCTTGTCTCCTGCTAGTGTGTCCGAGCCGTCAAAGTATCACCCGCATCCGCCGCACCGGTTCCGGCGCGACATACGCCTCTAATACAGTAATCGTACCGGGTCGATTCAGCAAGGAAAATACGGCGATAAAGTTTTCACAGCCCGGAGCGTAGCAATTATTCCCGGCGACCTCATCTGTGATGTTAGCCGGCACCATCCACCTTAGCGCCACGTCGCCTCGCCTGAAAACCGCGCATGCCAACATAACTATCAAACACCGCAGTAGATGACCCGGTACCGGTGCCGCAAGTTTTTATTTACCGCCATCGCGCCTAGCAGTATAATTCCCATCACGCCAGTTTAATGGGAGTGTAATCCTGGTCGCATCGAACGAACTACTCATGCGTTGCGCTGCGTGGAGAAAGCTTTGAAGGTCTTGTTACGAATGTTCATTCCGATCGCCCTTGCGATTCTGGCTTACGAGTTCTGTATGAACGTGAGCGTGATTCTCTGGGCGCGGTCAGCCGCGAATCTGAAGATCACGGAAATAGTGCCATCCGGATGGAAATCGGCCCGAATTGCAACGCACTCCGCGGAGGCCCGCGCTATTCGGATGATAGCCTCCCGCCCACGGATTTGGCAGCCCGCGCTCGTCGATGGAGTGGCTTCGCATGTCGTCTATTCGCACGGGGTCGCGGTCAGTTTCAGCGGCGGGGGGATTTTCGGTGGCGCGGGCGTGCTTGGGGATGGTGGGTTATGGACGCTGTTCCCGGATGATGGTGCCGCTGTCCTTACTCCAACCGAGGTACGTAAGCTAAGACGGTGGTGGCCAAAATTCGGGCTGCCATATGCCGGGGGAACGCTAAGTGGAAGCTAACACTCGACGCTCCATGCTGCCCATTGCCTCGCTCGCCCTCGCAGCGCTGCCAATCGCGCTCGGGCTGGCTTCGCTATCTCTCTTCTCAACCTTCCACGACGCGGCCTCTCGTGTCCTTATGGCGGCGGTCTTCCGCGTTTCTTGCGCCGTCTTCGGCTCGGCGGCGGTGGTTTTAGCGGTGCTGGGATTGAAGGCCCCCGATGAGAGGCAACGGACGGTCCTGCTTTTGGCTGCGCTCGAACTTGGGCTGGGCGAAACACTGCCAATCTGGTGGGTGATCGTCCAGTTTTTACTCGGCCTGCTCGTACTCCTCATTGGGCTGCTTAAAGGGCTGGGGCTATAGGGAATACAGCTCGCCAGCCGAGTTGTTAGGAGAAGACCAAGCGTTTACTGCCCACGCACCGCCGGATCATAACGGAATACGCCGTTTACGCGATGTTCACTTGGGCACCGGTAACCTCAGCATTCGCTTGGGATTATTGCTCGTGGCGGCCCCTGTCGGGCCTGTTTTCCGATGGCAGGTGTGCGGTGAACAGTACTAAAGCGACCTATCGGATGTAAGTGCAGCGAATATAGGGTGTTATAATAATGCTCCGAGGCGGTACTTCTCGTACGTTGAAAGGTTGATAATGGTTGTGTCCAACAATAGTCCTGCTCGGTTATAGGGGGAATGATTGGCTGGTGAAAGGCCGTTGTAGTGCGGGCTACGAATTTGAAGGCAGGAATGATGTTTTTGAAAATGAGGTCGGTTGCAAAAGCAATAGCCGGCGGGCTAACTTCGGCAATGCTGATACCGTTGACGTCAAGTGTCGTGTTCTGCATGTTTGCGTCGTCCGGTATACTCGGCGGTTACGAGGCATGGGGTGGCGAAAGCGGCCAGTTCTATACCGCCCTTATGGTGATGAGCCAGCCGCTGTTCGCCGTCCTGTCGGCGTGGCTGGCGTATACCGATCCGGCGCTTGCAGCGGGAGGGCGGGCTATGATCCGTGCCATTTCAACAATCACCCTCGGTGTAGTTATTGCTGATTGCGTGTGGATGTCCGGTTTCGCGCTCGCCACCATGATATTGCCGGCGATGGCTCGTCATTTTACGTACCGCTCGGTTCTGTCACTGCCGCTTGAGATCGCCATCGTTGCGGCAGTTACGTTCCTCCTGGCCGTTGTGCTCCTGTTGCCTCCGTGCGTCACTGCGGCTGTGATCGGTCGTGCCTGCAGAGGCGCATCCCTTGCTGGCCCGGAAAAGATCCGCCGCCTCGGGCCAGCGGCGCTTCCCCTCGGTGTGCTAGCGTACATCGCATTGTTGGTTGCCACCTGGATGGCTGGTTCTTGGAAATTTTCCAAGGATACCGCCAGTGACTCATTAATGCTTCCGCTGATTTTATGGTTATAGAT
>JAKATV010000286.1 GCA_021818565.1 Planctomycetota bacterium | reverse complement strand
GTCGTCCGTGCCAACTCGGATCGATTTGTAATAAAAAAAACAAAGGAGCCATATGATGATTTCCCCAGCACTTATGCTTCCTGCGGCGGTCATTACAGGAGGTCAATGGATTGGCATATTGAGCGCCTTCGTTGCGATCGTTTTTCTATCGTTTGTTCTCTTGGCGCTTAGTCGATACAAACGCTGCCCAAGCAATCGAATACTGGTAATCTATGGTCGGGTCGGCGGCGGCAACACGGCCCGCTGTATTCATGGCGGCGCCGCCTTTGTTCTACCCATGATACAGGACTGTTCTTTCCTGAGCCTGGAGCCGTTACAGATAGAAATCCCGTTATCCGGCGCACTGTCCATTGAAAATATTCGCGTGAGCGTCCCGAGTGTATTTACCGTGGCGATCGGTACCACCCCGGAGCTGATGCAAAACGCCGCCATCCGACTTCTGGGTCTTGATATGAAACGCATCCAGGAGCGTTTGGAACACATTATATTCGGGCAGTTTCGTGACGTGATCGCATCGATGAAAATCGAGGATATTGCACGGCATCGCGAACAGTTCCTGAAGAACATACAGCTTTCACTGGAGCCGGAGCTTAACAAGCTGGGACTGGTGCTCATTAATGTGAACATTACAGATATTAACGATGAGTCCGGGTATATCGTGGCCATTGGCAAAAAGGCAGCCTCGCAGGCAGTGCAACAAGCAATGGTGGATGTCGCCCAGCAGGAAAAACTGGGCGCGGGAGGCGTGGCCGACGCAGAACGGGAAAAAGCCATTCAGGTCGCCAACGCCCAGAAACTCAAAGACATTGGCCTGCACGAAGCGCAAAAAGATCAGGCCGTTCGTGTGGCGGAACTGGAGCGCGATCAGAAAATCGGTGAGGCCACGTCGCAGCGTGATCAGATTGTCCGCTATGCAGAATTGGATAAGGAGAAAAAAGTCGCCGAACAGAGGGCTAATTTTCAACGAGATGTTGAGGTTGCGGAAGCCGAACAGGCTAAGCGTATTGCCGTGGCGGATGCCAACGCCGTGGCGATTGCCGGCGAGAGCAAGGCGCAAGCAAACATCGCATCAGCGCAATCAGAACTGCAAATCAGGCAGGCCGAAGCATACCGGGCCGCTGAAATTATGAAGCGCCAGGCCGATGCCGCGGTCGAGGAAGCCCAGAACTTGGCGCTCGCTAAAGCCGCCATGGCAAAGGCCCAGCTTGTCGAAGCCCAGCAGATTGCTGCAATCGAAGCTCCGGCCAAGGTTGAAAAGGCAAAGATTCTCGTTGATGCGCAAGCCGCCGCGGAAAAGCGGCGACTGGAGGCGGAGGCCGAGGCCAACGCGATTTTTGTAAAAATTGATGCCGAAGCCCGTGGACATTACGAAACACTGGCGAAAAAAGCGGAGGGCCTGAAGCTGATTATTGACGCCTGCGGTGGCTCAGACAAAGCCTTCCAGATGCTCATGTTGGAACACATGGACAAACTGGCGGAAACTGCGGCAACGGCCATTTCCAATATTAAATTCGATAAAGTGGTGGTGTGGGAAAATGGCCATACCGGTTCAAACGGCAATGCGGCGTCGAACTTTTTGCAAGGGATGGCTCGAAGCATGCCGCCAATGATGCAAGTGATGCGTGACATCGGCGGAGTCGAATTACCGGAGTATCTTGGACGGTTTGCACCCGAAGCGGCCCCCAGTGCTACCCCGCCCGCTCCGGCGACCTCGGCAAATTCCACCAACGCTGCCGGTGATGAAAAGGCAAGTTGAGCGTATGATTGATGTAGCATCCAAGGATTAAGGAAAGTATTATGTTGAAGCGTATCGGCAATCTGTTCAAGGGTGTTCTGGGCACGTCGGTTTCCAGTATTGAGCGTCGAAACCCAGAAATGCTTTTAGAAGTTGAGAAGGAAAATATTCGCACTCAGATCGGAAAATTTAATAAAGGCTTAGCAGCCCACGCGGGGCTGTGCGAACGTCTGATGTCGCGTGTCAAAACCCTGGAAAACGACCAACAAGAACTTCAAGCCCGCACCAGCGCTCATCTGCGAGCGGGCAACCGTGATCTGGCCGCGCAATATGCGCTGCGGCTTAAAAACACCACGCATGAACTGGAGGACAACCGGCGGCAGCTAGGTGCAGCCGAGGAAACTTACAGCACCCTGATCCGCCAGCGGGATGTGGCCGTGGAAGCGGCGCGTCAGAAAATTGAGTCACTCAAGCAGTCGATTGACGATCTGAAAGTCAAGAAAGCGATGGCCGAGTTGACGGAAGCCGCTTCCGGAATGGTCACCGGTGCCGGTGACAGTGGCGACACGCTCTCGCGATTGCGCGAAATGGTGGAA
This sequence comes from Planctomycetota bacterium, assembly GCA_021818565.1. Classification (GTDB taxonomy): domain Bacteria; phylum Planctomycetota; class Phycisphaerae; order WQYP01; family WQYP01; genus JAMDCX01. Next base: position 6,431 of record JAKATV010000286.1, on the reverse strand, counting down.
GACGAGCGATCCAAGGCGGCAGGGCGGATTCGCGTGGCGCGCGATTCAATGTCACTATCCGACCTTGACATCAAAGAGCGCGAACAGAAAGCCATGGCGGAGCAGGCCCTGGAGGAGTTTGAGGGCAAAGCCCCACCTCGACTGGGTTCCGGTGACGCCGCAAACCCGAGCTAATTGATTATCGCCCCACTTCCCAGGCCCGACTGGTGCAACGGTGCCAAATGGATCTACATATCTGTTCGTGAAGCGGCCGTCGACGGTGAGATACAGCTAATGTCGCCGATCCATCTGACGGTTGACCTTCATGCCGAGCGTCAATACATAGCTTTTGCGAAGCTGCCCGCGAATCTTCATAGTCTTGAGTTTTGCCGGGCTAAGATCTGTGTCGCCAGATTTCACCGCGTCAGTTAATTTTCGCCGCTCCCGCCGAATTATTCTGGCTTTTTTCTTGGGCCAGTTTTTTCGGAAGGCATGTGGGTATTCCATCACCGTGCGATGATCTCTCTGATAAGCATTGATCGTTTTTTGTTGCGGGCCTTTGACGGAGCTCATTTTGTTTTCCTAATACTCCGCTTTGCGGTAGCCGGGGCGGTTGTCGTCGGCGTCGTAGGCGGTGGTTTGTTCGGTGCCGTGGAGTTCCACGCGTTGAATGGAAACGGCTTTGCCGGTTTTTTCATCAATGGTGGCCAAAATGCCGCTCATACGTGGATCGCCGGTGGCGACATCAAACATCTGCGGCATTCCGGTGGTAAAAAACTTCAACACGCGTTCAGTCCGGCGCCCGAGCACACTGGCATACGGGCCGGTCATTCCAACGTCGGAAATAAAGGCGGTTCCCCCGGGCAAGACGCGGGCGTCGGCGGTAGGCGTGTGGGTATGGGTGCCAAAGCAAATGGATACCCGGCCATCCAGATACCAGCCCATTCCCACTTTTTCACTGCTGGCTTCAGCATGAAAATCCACCACGCGTACCAATACATCCCGCGGGATTTCCTCCAACATGCGGTCAATAACCGGATACGGACTGTCAATGGGATCCATGTAGACGCGTCCCATGACCTGCAAAACCGCCACGCTCACGCCGCCGACGGTTTTAGCCAGCGTCCAGCCTTTGCCGATACTTTCCCGTGGGAAATTTCCGGGCCGAATCAACTGGCTGGATGTCTCCAATAATTTAATAACTTCGCGCCGGCGGTAGGTGTGATCTCCCATGGTGCATACGTTGACGCCGGCCGCCAGAAGTTTATCAAAAATAGCGGGGGTAAGACCTGACCCCCCCGCGGAATTTTCAGCATTGGCGACGACCAGGTCCACGTTCCGGGATTTTATAAAATCCGGCAGCAGTTCCATGATCACTTGGCGGCCCGGCCGGCCAATAATATCCCCGAGGCATAAAATGTTAATGGACATGGTACGGGCCGATCCTTTCCGATGATGGCGGCTAATTTAGGGGGCCGGCGAGGTAATGAATGCTGTAAAAGAAAAGAATTTGGATAACCACCGCAATCAATGCCATGAAAAACAATACTTTGATGGAAAACCACAACGTGCCCAAGGCCAAACCCGCCAGATCGTTCCGCCGCACGGTCTGATATACCACTGAAATGGCGACCACCAGAGGAATGATCAGCAGCAGCCAAATAGCCGTCAGATGTGGAACCTCGGAATAAAGCGGATTGATAAATGGAATCCATGCCAGTGGCCAAGCGGTAGTCATCGTTGACCCTCCGCCGGCTGACCGGACAGTGGTGTCTGCGGGGCAGGATCACTGATGCGCATAAATAAATCCACCAGTACCAGAAGATTCAACATGCCTGCCAAGCCGCAGTAGGCGGTGGCCACTTCCTGAATCAGGGGTGCAAAACCGGGCGGGTGATGCGATTTCGGCGGGTAGTAATGGGGTTTAACCATATCCCCCACGATAGCGGGCCAGCCGGTCAGATACTGGGCGTAATCCCATAACTGTTGGCGCGGCCGATTCAGCGCCGGCAAACCGCCCAGCAGCAGGCCTAGAAAGAATAAGCCATGAATACCCAGGGCAAAAATCTTGGCGTGCTTTCTACGGCCCACCAACCAATGACCAAGGCCGGGGACAAGCCACCCCGCCACCAGCGCGATATAACCTATCGCCCCTGAACCATTATCTTCAGTTGAGGAAGCCAAGCACCGCTCCAAAATCCGCCACGACATTGTTCACTGCACGCGGCTACAAACCGTTCTTATACCGATTTATCCGAATTTTTGCCAATCCACGGGAGGGATTGGCAATATTCGGCGTGGCAATATTTTTGGGCAGGCGGCGAAATCGACGGCATAAATGCCGGCGCTATGAGAATGGTTCGTCCCAGAAACTCGCACCCCGAAGACTTGCCCGGAATAATTGCCGCGCCCGCAATATTTGGGGGGAACAGCACCTTCAAGGAATCTGGAAACTGGAATTTTCCGACTCTGTCCCGTGCGCCACGGCGAAGCAGCCTCGCCCGCTAAACTTTTTTTTTGGGGGGGGGTGCTCCACGGCGGTTTTGTGGAGAGTTGGAAGGGGCTTTTCCGGCGAAGAAGGTTACCAGCGTGTCTTCGATTTTCGCTTCCATATCTTCCCGGGAACCTTTTGCGCTGATAACGCGATAGCGGTCGGGGAAGGTTTGTGCCTGATGCAGGAAGCCGTCACGCACTTTTTGATGAAATTCGGCAACCCGGTTTTCAATGCGATCCTGAAACAATCCCATTTGTTCGGGGCCGCTCTTTGCACCGCTATGGATGCGTTTAGCCGCGACTTCCAGGGGCAAATCTAAAATAATGGTCAGGTCCGGCCAGAGATTTTCCGTGGCGGCCCGGGCGACATCTAAAATGCTCTGTTCCGGGATACCGCCGGCAAAACCCTGATAGGCCAGCGTGCTGCTGGTGTAACGATCAGCCAGAACGGCAATGCCTTTGCATAACGTCGGTCGGATTTCCTCATAGACCAATTGCGCTCGGCTGGCCATATATAAAAGCATTTCCGCACGGATGTGCAGGCCTTCCCCGCGGCTGGTCAACAACAGCTCCCGAATGTGCTCCCCCACAGGCGTGCTGCCCGGCTCACGTACCCGCAACGCGGGGACGTCTTGCTCGGAAAGTTTTTTTTCAAGGCGGTCCATCTGCGTGGTTTTTCCACAGCCGTCCAGACCGTCAAAGACAATGAATTTTCCCGCTAACGATTTCAGATCGGCAGGCATGGCGTCTCCACAACTCGTTTATTTTCCGCGGCGGCGCTTTTCACGGGCACGACGCTTCTGCTGAGGCGACATGCGCGATGGAAGTGGCCGCACCAGGCTGCCCATATTTCCCGATGCCAGCGTGCCGGGACTGATATCCTGAAGTTCCTTCATCGCTTTATAGCGGCCTTTTAACGACATGTTGTTCATTTTTTTGAACATATCGCGGGCCTGCGAAAAGCTCTTGATCAAGCGGGATACTTCATCGGGCATGGTGCCTGAGCCGCGGGAGATGCGCCGGCGACGGGAGGCATCCACGTTCTCCGGTGCCTGTCGCTCTTTAGCGGTCATACTTTGAATAATGGCTTCCACGCGGTTGAGTTCCTCTTCGGGCAACTCCACATCTTTCAAAGCGCCACCGATGCCGGGCAGCATTCCCAGAAGTTGTTTCAGCGGCCCCATTTTCCGTATCGACCGCATCTGATCCAGAAAATCATCGAGGGTAAAGGTGTCCTTGGCGAGCTTATCCTGCATTTCCGCGGCTTTGGCTTCATCGACATGCATCTGGGCTTTTTCGACGAGCGTTAAAATATCGCCCATACCCAAAATGCGCTGGGCAATGCGGTCAGGATGAAATTCCTCCAGAGCCTGAAGTTTCTCGCCGACGCCAAGGAATTTAATCGGTTTGCCGGTAACCGCTTTAACCGAAATCGCCGCCCCACCGCGCGTGTCAGAATCAAACTTGGTCAGGATAATACCATCAAGTTCCAGCTTTTCGTTAAATACTTTGGCGGAATTAACGGCGTCCTGCCCGACCATGGCATCGACCACCAGAAATACCTGGTGCGGTTTGACAACCTGCCCGATCTGCTGCAATTCCGCCATGAGCTGGTCGTCAATATGCAGGCGGCCCGCAGTATCAAGAATCACCACATCGCGCCCATTTTGCCGCGCGTAATCAATGGAGCGGCGACATATCGCCACGGGATTGGCACCGGGGTCTTCACGGTAAACCGAAATATCCGCTTGCTGCCCCAGGGTGGCCAACTGTTCCATGGCCGCGGGGCGCTGCGTGTCCGCAGCGACCAGCAGCGGATTTTTCCCCTTGGCTTTTAAATACAACCCAAGTTTGCCGCAGGTCGTGGTTTTGCCGGATCCCTGCAAACCGCACATCATGATGATCGTGGGCGGCGGGTCAACCAGCATGATCCGCGTATCCACCGGACCCATCAAAGCGACCAATTCGTCGAAGACAATTTTGACCATCTGCTGGCCGGGTTCGACCGAATTAAGCACTTGCGTGCCAATGGCCTTTTGCAGCACACGGGTGGTGAAGTCCTCAACAACCGAAAACTGAACATCGGCTTCCAATAGCGCGGTACGCACCATGTCCATGGATTGGCGAACATTGCTTTCACTGATGCGTCCACGGCCGGATAAATTCCGGAACATGGTGGAAAATTTCTCAGAGAGTTGGTCAAACATTTACGTCATCCACAAGCTGCGATTGTTATACCGGTATTCGGGCCGGCCTTACTCACCGGCCTATGGCCCCTGTCATCGCGCGGCACGGGTCCTACGTGGGTATTTATTGATTTAATATCGGCAGCGCCCGATCGCTTTCGGCTTTGGCTGCCGAGATTTTGGCATAGCCGGAACCCAGTTCGCCAATGGGATCCGGAGGAAGAATATCAACCACTTTCTCACCCAGCTTCGCTTCGCCCCGTAGCACTTTGGCCTGGAATTTTTTACATTCTTCCAGCAGGGCATCAAGAATATTTTCTTCCGGAACATTGGCGACTTTTTCACCCTGCACATAAATAATGCCGCGCTTATCACCGGCAAATATGGCCACGTCGGCTCCTTCGCATTCGCCGGGGCCGTTGACCACGCACCCCATTACCGCGACTTTAATCGGGAGGGTAATTTCTTCTTTGAGTTTGCGGTTGACGTGCTGCACCAGCGTGAAAAGATCCACCTGAATTCGCCCGCAGGTAGGACACGCGATCAGTTCCGCGCCTTTGCGCTGCCGCAGGCCCAGGACATACAACAATTCCAGGCCATCTTGTACTTCATAGATCGGATCATTGGCATAGCTGATACGGATGGTATCACCAATGCCGCCGGCCAACAGCGTTCCCAGCGGCACCACACTACGGATTGTGCCGGTTTCCTTGGGGCCGGCATGGGTAACTCCCAGATGCAGTGGATGATCAAAGCGTTTGGAAATTTCGCGGTAGGCATCCATGACTAAAATCGGGTCAATGGATTTGGCCGAAATAACAATGTCATAAAAATTGCGTTCATAGAATATGTCGAGATATTCTTCCAATTTGGTAATCATGATCGCCAGAATGTGGCCATGGCGATTATCACTAAATACGCCGCCGAGTTCGCGCATGCGTTTTTGCTTGTCTTTTCGTTCCACAATAGAACCTTCATTGACCCCGACGCGAATCGGCAAGTGACGTTCTTTGCAGGCATCAATGACCCGTTCCACCTGCTGGCGATCATTGATGTTGCCCGGATTAAGACGGATTTTACTAACGCCGGCTTCAATGGCTTCCAACGCCCGCTGAAAATGAAAGTGCACATCGGCCACGATGGGCACATGTACCTGTTTCATAATTTCTTTTAAAGCTTCAGTGTCTTTGCGCTCCGGGACGGCCACGCGGACAATGTCCGCTCCAGCGGCCGCGAGCTTGTTGATCTCCCGGACACAATTATCAATATCATGCGTATAGCCACTGGTCATGGACTGCACCACCACCGGGGCATCGCCGCCGATGGGAATGTTTCCAACCATTACTTGTCGGGTTTTCCGCCGGGAAATCATCATTATTCTCCTGCGGGCCATTACAGCCCGAAACCACAGCAAATCCACGTTGCCGCATAAACCCACAATTATAATGCTTAACGCCGCATCGGGAAAGAACGGGGGCAACTTCTGAACTTGGAACATGGAATATCGTATCCGGCATCGTGCGTTATCCGAAGGGCTGTCGCTGCCATGCAGTTCGTCATCAGATCAGATACTTCGCCTCCAATTGCCGCGTACGCTGTAACCCGCAACCGCAGACTGCCCGACCTGCCGCAACCCCGCGAAGGCCCATAAAAAACCGTGCCTTATTTTGATGCAATGGGATACGCATTCGCCCATCGCGGAATAGCCCATGACTGTTTATTAGGCGTTGTCGTTGACGACGTATCAGGTTGCCGCAGGACGATTGCCCACAA
>JAKATV010000397.1 GCA_021818565.1 Planctomycetota bacterium | reverse complement strand
GGAACCCTGCGAGTCGATGGCGTAACAAAAACGGTGCCCTTGGTCCTGACCGTCACGCCGACCCCCGGCGGTGGCGTGAGCATCACCACGAAGCTCAAGCTTAAGATGACCACGTTTGGGGTTAAGCCGCCGACGGCCATGTTCGGCGTGATTCGCTCCGGTAATGCCATTACCATCACGGCCACTTGGCCGTTGGCGGTCAAAGCCGGGGCATGAGTGAAGGATGTTTGTTTATGACTTGTGTCCGGGACCAACAATTCGTCCGCAACGCAGGGGCCTTGGCTGCCTCAATGCGTCGGTTGGTTCCGCCGGTATTGCTGGCGGCTCTGGCTTTAGCGGGCGGCGTGGCGTCAGCCGACCTACCAAGATCTCTCGGCACCGGGCACAAGTCGGTTTTTACTTCCCGAGTTCCGCTGCAGTTTGTGCTGGTCGCGCAAAGCCGATTAAAACTCAAAGGCACCGCTACCATCGGTGCTTGGTCCTGTGTGAGCAAAAACGTCGCGGGACAATTAATACTTCCCACGGACCGCAAGGCGCTGCGACAACTATTCGCCCGTATTGACAAGGCGCAAATCTCTGATCCGCCACCCAATCATCTGCCAATGAGCAAGCCGGCAATCGGGGAATTGTCGATTCCGGTTACCTCTCTGGATGGCAACAGTTCCGGCATGGATAATGACATGTGGCACGCGCTGAAAGCCAAGCGGCATCCCACGATTCAATATAGCTTTACGCGCTTGCTGCACGCCGGTTTATTCCGGAGCAAAACGTCACCTTCGCCCTGCCTGAAATTAGAGGTTCTGGGAAAACTGACTCTGGCAGGCGTCACGCGTCCCCTGCGCACCAGCATGTATGTGCGAAAAATCGCCCCCGGACAATACAGCATCCACGCAACGTCAACCGTGTGGATGCGCAACTTCGGCGTAAAGCCGCCCACCGCATTCTTCGGCTTAATCCGCGGCCACAACCGCGTGCAGGTCATTTTTGATTTGTACCTCACGAATCGCTCCGTCGGCCATGAAGAAGCCGACGCAAAGAGATAATAAAAACCGCAGTTATCTATACCCGCACGATGAAGTCATGAATCTCCTGTTGGAAAAAGGTTTGATGGCCGGCTCCAAGTCATGGGGCGATGGCGGCTACAGTTGGCCACGCCTATCCGGGCAGCTCAAGGAGATCATTAAAAAATACGTGATATCGTAGCGAAGCGAATTTGTGTAGCAGGCAGCCCTGCGTCGTGGTATCCTGCTGGGCACTGATTTGCAGGGACGGAATCTATGGCCAACGCATTTGAATTAACCAAGCCGTCCAACATCAGCGGCCCTGCAAACCCGGCTCGCGTATCCACCCCACCGCGCGTTACCACGTTGCGGTCGAAAAAACTTATCCCTTTCGGCTGGTACGGCGGAAAGTTTTCCCATCTGGACTGGCTGCTGCCCTTGCTCCCTGCCTGCCATCATTATTGCGAACCGTTTGCCGGGTCAGGTGCGGTTTTGTTGAATCGCCGCCCCGCACCCATTGAAACATACAACGATCTGGATGGAGAAGTGTGTAATTTCTTTCGCGTGCTGCGGGAACAGAAAGAAAAGCTGGTTGAATCCATTGGCCTGACGCCCTTTTCCCGAGAGGAATTTGCGCTGTCATGCCAACTGGACCCCGCCCAGTCGCCGCTGGAAAGAGCCCGCCGATTCTATGTCCGTGCCCGACAGGTCCGCACCGGGCTGGCTCAGACCGCCACGATCGGCCGTTGGGCGAACTGCAAACATACCAGCCGCGGCGGCATGAGCGGCGTCATTAGCCGGTGGCTTGGCGGCGTTGACGCACTGCCGGAAATTGCTTCCCGCCTGCTGCGGGTGCAGATTGAGAATCGCCCGGCTACAGCCATTATCCGCCTGTACGATTCTCCGGACACGCTATTTTATTGTGACCCGCCCTATATTCATTCCACGCGTGGAGACGCCAACGCCTACGGCCACGAAATGACCGACATCCAGCACAGCGATTTAGCCGCCGTGCTTAACGCTGCGCGGGGCATGGTTGCAATTTCGAATTACCCATGTGCGCTTATGGATAGTTTGTATCCGGTAGGCAAGTGGTACAAAACACTGGGGCCAGCCAAAACCAATCATGCTACAAAGGGCACCCGCCAAGAAGCGCTTTGGACAAATTACGATCCCCGCAAGATAAGCAAAGGACGGCTCGAATCAAATGGAAGCCTTTTTCAAGACTCTTGACGACTCTTACCAACGCGTTCTACAGCAGGGTAATGGGTCGCTGATCTCCGATGTTGAGATTCGCCGAAGAGTGGAAACCGTAGCGTTATGCCTCCGCAACCGAGCTGGCGTTCGCGCATTGCTTGCCGGACTGCTGGCCAAGATTCATCTGCCTAAGGTAGACATTCGCAAGCCGTACACCGATATTGCCGGCGAGGCCGGTGACGATTGTTACTCCGGCCGATTTTACGATGAACAGTACGTCCAGCACCTTGTCCAGCCGCCCTATAGCCTCCCGATAAACAGCACAACGGCATTTCTCACGCCCGGATTTCGCACCAAAAATACCGTGCTGACGGTAAAGGTAAACTTGGAAGGTCGCCCCGCTGAGATGTACAAGGCATTGCTGGAAATTTTTAACCTGATACAAAATAAACGCATCGCCGCGATAACTGTCTTGGACGAAACAATACGATTACTGGTTGCCGAACGAGACCAGCGACAGGCAAGCATACGGAAACTTGTCCGTGACATCGGCCGCACCAAGGACCAACTGCCGCTATCAGCTGAGGAGATTGTCGGCCTTATAGCCCAACACCTTGCCTGCAAAAATGCCTCGCGCATTCCAGTGCTCGTCGTCACCGCTGCATATCAGGCGGGTGCCAGAAAGCTGGGGGAAAAACCACGAGGATTACACGCCCACACTGCCGCCGACAAGCAAACCGGTGCGATGGGCGACGTGGAAATATCATTGGTCAGTGATAACGATGTGCTAACCGTATATGAGATGAAACTGAAAGCTGTTACCATTGGCGACATCAATGTGGCCTTGGGAAAACTCGCAGCGCACCCCGTCGGCCTCCGCAATTATATATTTATTACCACTGAGCCGGTCGATTTGGAAGTGCTTAGATACGCGGCGGACCAATACGACCAACTTGGCGGGACCGAAATTGCGATATTGGATTGCCTGGGCTTTCTCCGACATTTTTTACACCTGTTTCACTCGCAGAGAACTGATTTTCTCGACGCGTACCAGGATCTGTTGCTGGCCGAACCGGAAAGTGCCGTAACCCATACGCTCAAAGAGGCGTTCCTCACCCTAAGAAAAGCGGCGCTTGGAAGCCAGTAAATGCAACGTAATGCGCGCGGCCCTGCTGTCGGCGTCCAACCGCTTTCACGCTGCGATTCGAAAGCCAAAGCCCAGAACTCCCGCCCGTGATACTGCGGGATCTGAGATTTCCAATACGTTCCATCGGCATCGCTTGCGTCCCCTCGCTTGCGACGCCGACAGATTCTCATATCCTTGGCGGCATTGGAAGACGGGGTTGGTAAGGCGGACGCCTTAAACGCGCAAAATTACCGATCCCGGCCACTTATTTTCAGCGCCACGCTCAAAAATCGGGCGGATTTGGGGTTTTGGGGGGTGGATAACTTGCAATTCCAGCTTATAGCGCCATAATTCTTTGCTTCGCGGACGGTGCGCGGGTTGTTTTCGTACCGTACCGCCGGGACTTACCGCGGCAAGCCATGCAGCGTTGGGCATTGGGCCTGACGACGTGGGCGGTGTTTGGGTGATGTTGTTTACATCGGGTTGAAAAATATGGATTACCCGCTGATTATTGCAACCGCATGTGGTGCGATTGCGCTTTATCTCATGATGCCACGCGGGCAAGCCTGGCTGGTTAAGCTCGGAGCGCTTATTGGCGTGCTGGCTTTGGCCTCGGGCTTAAGTTACCTCACCCATTGGGCGTCCGTTGCGTTTCCGGCTCAACCTGCCGCCGGTCCGGGCGTATTTTTTTATGCCTTCGCCCTGATCACGATCGCGTCAGCGGTGGGGGTGATCTGTCATCCTAAACCTCTCTATTCCGCGCTTTATTTTGTCCTTATGACTTTGGCCATCGCCGGCTTGTTTTTGTTGATGATGGCGGAATTTATCGCAATCGTGCTGATCATCATCTACGCCGGTGCCATTCTGGTAACGTATGTATTTGTTATCATGTTGGCCAGTTCCGGAAGTGTCGCGGCTGAGGCGGTGGATTATGACCGCATCAGTGCTGATCCGCTGGTTGCCGTGCTGGTAAGTTTTTTACTTCTGGGAACGGTTCTTGAAACGCTTTTTACCCATTCTCCGCACGGTTTTATTGCCTCTTCCGCTGCCAGTGCATCAGCTCATGCGGCGCATTGGGGCGGTCTGGCGGCGTTGGGTAAAAATCTCTATTCACGCTACACGCTGCCGCTGGAATTAGCCGGCGTGTTAATGACCATCTCCCTGGTCGGAGCCGTGGTGATTGCCCGTAAGAATTCCCCGCATACGCAAATGCTTGGTCTGGGAGATGTGCCGACGGAATAACCCGGTGAGAAAAAATGATGATCACACACGTAACAAACTCATTTTCCGATCCGACACTGGTGCGCTACCTGGCCCTGGGTGCGGTGCTGTTTGCCATTGGCCTGGTGGGCTTCATGGCGCGGCGTAATATGATCATGATTTTCCTGTCCACGGAAATCATGTTTCAGGGCGTGGCCATTAACCTTATCGCTTTCAGCCGATATTACCAGAATGCGGACGGGCAATCGTTTGTGATCTTTTTATTGACCGTGGCGGCGGCGGAGGCATCCCTGGCGTTGGGTCTGGTGATCATGCTGTATCGGCAGCGACAGACGCTTAATGTTGATGCCTGGTCTGATTTGCAAGGGTAGGACGCCTTTGCTTTTTCCCCTGAACGCGGTTGTTTAACCGTGGTTCAAGAATTTGAGGGATATTCCGGAGTTTGCAGTGTTCCAATTTTTTCAGCAATTTACCCTGGATCAGAAAGCGGAATTGTTCGCCGGGATGATCCCGTTATTCCCTCTGGCGGCATTGGCGATCATCGGGCTGTTTGGCGGCAAAATTCTCAAAGGCCGAGCGCATGTGCCGGCCATCATTGGTATCGCCTGCTCGTTTTTTCTGGCACTGCTGCTGTTAATGATTTTTGATGTAGGCCAATTTAACTCCATTAAGGCCGCCCTATTTCATATTACCACCGCTCAGGCCAACCAGATTGGCGCATTAAATCCTGAATTCCTGCAAATGAAGTTCGCCACGTGGTTCAGTGCCGGCGGGTTTAAAATCCCATTTGGTGTGTATCTGGATCCGTTGTCGGTGCTGTTTGTCTCATTTGTTACCGGTATATCGCTGCTGATCTTTATTTATTCCAGCGGGTACATGGAAGGAGATTACGGTTATTTCCGTTTCTTCGCCTATTTAAGCATGTTTGTTACGGCCATGACGATTCTGGTGCTGGCGAATAATTTTCTGCTGGTCTATCTGGGCTGGGAAGGCGTGGGGTTGGCCAGTTATCTGCTGGTGGGATATTACTATCCCAAGCGATCCGCGCGGGATGCGGCCACGAAAGCGTTTATTGTTAACCGTGTTGGCGATACTTGTTTTGCCATCGCCATTTTCATGATTTACCTGACCTTCCATTCGCTGAATTTCGCTAACGTATTTTACGGCCCGTTGCAAAGCGCCGGTTTCCGCGCCGCACATTCTTCCATGATGTTCTGGATACCGCTGCTGCTGATGTTCGGGGCCTTTGCCAAATCCGCACAGTTCCCGCTGCACGTCTGGCTGCCTGATGCCATGGAAGGCCCCACACCGGTATCCGCCCTGATTCACGCCGCTACCATGGTCACCGCCGGCGTGTATCTGATCGCCCGGTGCATGCCCATATTCATGCACGACCTGCCCGTGCTGCATCTGGTGGGAATTATTGGAACATTCACCGCGTTTATGGCGGCCACCATCGCCATGTGTCAATATGATCTCAAACGTATCTGGGCTTATTCCACGGTTTCACAGCTGGGATATATGTTCATGGGGTTGGGGGTCGCGGCGGGTTCGGCGGCGGTGTTCCATGTGTTTACCCATGCCTTTTTTAAAGCGTTGCTGTTTCTATCCAGTGGATCGGTCATGCACGCCATGGGTGGGGAGCTGGACATTCGGAAAATGTCCGGCCTGCGTAAACGCATGCCCATTACCGCCATTTGTCTGCTGATTGGCGCATTGTCTTTAGCGGGCTTTCCCGGCTGGGCGGGCTTTTTCAGCAAGGATGAAATTTTGTCGGCGGCGATGAATTCCGTTTGGAGTGGCGGCCCCTGGCTGGCTGCCATCGGATTGCTGACGGCCTTAATTACCGCGTATTACACGTTCCGCGTTTTTTTCCGCGTGTTTATGGGTGATCTGATTCTGCCGCAAACCGCCGGCCTGCATGAACCCAGTGTCTTCACCTTGCCCGCTGAATCCAGTCATGACAGCCATGATAGCCACAACGCCGCTGATGCTCATTCCGCGGGCCAGCATGGCCACGATGCGCAGCATGGGCATGACCAACCGCGTAACACATCCTTTGATGGCCCAATTACCATGTGGGGGCCGCTGGTTATTTTGGCTATCGGGTGCACGCTGGTTGGCTGGCTGGGTGTTTTTGGCGGCCATGGTGATCAAGGCTGGATCCAAAGTTTCCTGGCGTGCGTACCCATGAATGCCGGTTTGCATTATGTGCCCACCCCTCCCGGGGGGCTGTTTTTGCCGGTGGCATCGGTGGATCGTATCAGTCCGGCGATGGGCATGGCCTTTGGGGGAATTCTGGCGGTTGTGGGAATTTTAATTGCCTGGTATTTCCACCTGGTGAACCGTCATGCCGCCGAGGTGGTTAAATCCGCGTTGCGTCCGCTGGTGACCTTCTTGGAAAACAAATGGTACATCGACGAAATTTATCACTACTGTATTGTTATGCCGCTGTGGTATCTGGGGCGCTCACTTTATGGTGTGGACCATGTTGTTGACGGTATTGTGGTGAACTTTTTTGGATATTTTCCCCAGCTGGTCGGCTGGGTGCTCAAGCCCACACAAAGCGGCCGGTTGCGTTATTACGCCATCGGTATGGTCAGCGGTCTGGCGCTGGTCATTCTGGGCGTGTTGTATCTGCTTAGATGATCCGGGGCCAAGGTAAGCCATCCGGATCAGGAAAACTCGGAACTGAAACGTTATGACACAATCGCATTTAATTTTGCCCATGATGCTGGCTATTCCGTTAATCGGGGCAGCGCTGATTTTCATGATCAAGCCCGGAACTACGGGCCGGCGCGGGCGCGGCCTGGGTATTCTGGCGTTTTGTTTCGCCCTTATCCCGTCGCTGATGGGCATAATCCTTCTGTCGCGGTTTAACTATGCCACAGGCGGCGTATGGCAACAGCGATTTATTTATCCATGGCTGCCGCAGTTTCATGTGAATTTTTCCTTCGGTGTGGATGCCATCAGCCTCTGGCTGCTGATGCTTACGCTGCTGGTAACGCCCCTGGCGATTCTCGACGCGATAAATAAAATCCAACATCGTCAGAATGAATTTTTCGCCTGGATGCTCATCGGCTATGCCTGCATGATCGGTGTATTTATCAGCCACGATGTGCTGTTGTTTTATCTGTTCTTTGAAACCAGTTTAATTCCCACGTTTTTCATCCTTGGAATCTGGGGCCATTCCGACCGGCGTAAGGCCGCCGTTAAGTTTTTCCTGTACGCTTTTGCCGGTTCTGTTCTGCTTCTGGCCAGTCTGATTTACCTGGCTTTGGTGCATCAGGAAAAGTTCGGCACGTTTTCCTTTGCTTTAGCGGATTTATATCGCGCCGGGCAATCGCTTAGCCCCGCCCAACAGGGCATTGTATTTCTGGGCCTGCTGATTGGCTTTGCCATCAAGGTGCCGTTGTTCCCTGTGCATACCTGGATGCCTCTGGCCATTACCGAATCACCAACGCCCGGAGCGGTGATGATTGCCTTGGTTAAGCTGGGGGCTTATGGCCTGCTGCGATTCGCCATCCCCATGCTCCCGCTGGCCGCGGTACGCTTTACGCCGTTTCTTGCGGTGCTATGCGTGATTTCCATTCTTTACGGCGGGCTGATCAGTTGGGTGCAGCGCGATATGAAAAAGCTCATCGCGTATAGCGTCCTAAGCCACCTGGGCTTGTGCATTTTGGCGTTGCTGGCACTGACCATGACGGGGCTGACCGGATGCGTGCTGGTGATGATCAGTTCCGGTCTTTTGGCTGCCGCCTTGCTGATGGTTATGGGTATGATCTACCGCCGCTATCACACACGTAATTTGCTGGAAATTTCCGGCCTGGCCCGGCGGCTTCCGGTTCTTGGATTTTTTGCCGTCTTCTTTTTCATGGGCACCGCCGCGCTGCCTGGATTGATTGGTTTTATTTCAGAAATTATTTCGCTGGTGGGGACGTATGTCAGCGGCAGCGCCGGCCATGGCGGCTATTTAGGCCCGGCGTATGCCATACCCGCTGCCCTGGGGATGATTCTAGGGGCGTTGTATATGCTCTATTGGGTCGCCCATGTTATTTTTGGGCCTTTGGTTGAAACCGTGCCCGATACGGATACCGCCTCAAAGCACGCCCCCGCGGTAGTTCAGGATTTGTCGGTGCGCGAGTGGCTGGTGCTTTCGCCGCTGGCTTTGGCGGTGCTGTTCCTTGGTTTGTATCCGGCTCCGGTACTTAATTCTCTGCAGCCGGCGATTGGCAAA
>JAKATV010000023.1 GCA_021818565.1 Planctomycetota bacterium | reverse complement strand
CCACGATGAAATCCTTAAACCTTGAACGACTCCCCATCTGTCCAAATTGGAGCTACATCATCCGGCCCCGACTTGTGCCCACAGCCACTGGCCCATAAAAACACGAAGTTGTTTTTGCACTGCTGCTTAGTTCAGCGGTTGACCTTTCCAGGTTACCTCGGACAGCTCGGCGAGCACTTTCTTGCGCATCACGTTGCCGAGTTTGATGTACTGCATGCTTTTGGCGTACTTTTGCCCTTTGGTAAGCACCCAGTGGATAAATTCCACGGTGGCCTTGGCTTTGGCTTTGCTCATGTAGCCCAGATCGCGATCAATAATCAGATATGTGAAACCCGATATTGGATACGCATTGCGACCAGTCGGGTTGATAATCGGCAGACGGAAGTCCGCCGGAAGATCGGCCACCACCGCCTTCTGAGCGGCAATAACCGCCGGGATAGACGGACGGATTTTAAAGCCGTCTTTGTTGATCAGGGTAGCGGTTGGGAAATGGCCGATGATGGCGTAGGCATATTCCAGATAGCCAATGCCGCCAACGGTTTTGTCAATCAAAGCTGCCACGCCCGGGTTGCCTTTGCCGCCCCGGCCAACTGGCCATTGCACGGAAGTGGATTGACCAACCTGTGTCTTCCACTGGTGGCTGACTTTGCATAGATACCCGGTGAAAATATAGGTTGTACCCGAACCGTCCGAGCGATGCGCCACTAAAATGCGTAGATTCGGCAGCGTAACGCCCGGATTCAACGCCTGAATTTCCGGCGAATTCCAATGTGTCACCTTGCCGAGATAAATATCGGCGATAAGTTTGCCATTCATGACCAGTGGCTTGTGTATCATGGGCAGGTTGTAGCTCATGACTTCAGGCCCGGCGACTTCCGGCATGTGCAAAACGTGGCCGCCCGCCGCGCTGATTTGAGAATTGGTCATTGCCGCGTCTGATCCGCAGAAGTTGATGGTTTTGTTGATCAGGCCGTTGATGCCGCCGCCGGAACCAATGGGTTGATAATCCACCTTGATGTTGGGGTGGCTGGCCATGAAGTGGGGAATCCACTTTTTGAGCATGACGGGGGCAACAAAAGTTGAACCCGCGCCCTGAATTTCAACGGCGTTGACCGTTGTGGTCATCCCGGCCGAGACCAGTGCCGCGGCCACGGCCGCTAAAATACCATTACGCAGTGCCTTGAACATTATCATGTTCCTTTCCTTAAGTTCGTCCTTGCCGGTCGGAACTCCCGAACCCGTCGCAATGTCGAAACCCATATCCAACGACGCATATCAGACCGTCGTAGCGCTAACTGCGTGTTAAGCCAGTACTAATGTTTGGTTTGAGTTGCAATGTAATTCGTTAAGGCGTTAATGAATGGTTACAATCCTTTGATGGCAAATTATGAAAAAGATGAAGCGATCTGTCTGCGGGTCATCAACTTTTCTGAGACTAGCCAAGTGGTTACTTTGTTTGCCAGGCAGGCCGGATTACTGGCTTTGCTGGCCAAGGGAAGCCGGAAGATGGCCAAAGCGGGCACCTTTACATTGGGTGCGCCGATTGATCAGTTGGCCCGCGGCGAGGTGGTCTATATTCCGCCGCGCGGAATTGCGGAACTGGGTACTTTGACGGCCTGGAATTTGATGGACTATCAACCTGCCATGCGCAAATCCCTGCCGGCGTTTTATTCCGGACAGATTATTTGTGAAATGATTATGGCGCTGCTTTCCGGCCAGGAGCCGCATACGCAGTTGTACGATGAACTTGCCCCGGGCCTTACGGCCCTGGGGGGCAGCCAAACCCAGCGGCTTTTTTTAAGCATCGCTAAGAGCGTTTTAATTGCCGCCGGATATCAACCCCAGTTGGAAAATTGCCTGGTATGCCAAACGCCCGTGCGCCCCGGCGTACCGGTAAATTTTTGTCCACAGCGGGGTGGTGTGTGTTGTATCGACTGTCCGGCGGAAGCTAAAACCATGCGTGTTGACGGCGGCGTGCTGCTGGCGCTGGCCCGGTTGCCTCTGCCAAATGCCCTGTTAGCCGCTCCTCCATCCAAGCCCGCGGATGCTTACGCAATGCGGGCCGCCGCCACGGTGCTCATTGCGGCTATTGAGACATCGTCGGATCGCGGGCTTAAGGCGCGCTGGGCAGTGGACGCACTTTTTGGTAAAACCAAGGCGCTATGATGGTGGAAAATTCGACAGTTCAGAGTGGCTCTGCGCCGCTTGGCCCTGAGTTGATCAAACGACCTCTGGCGCAATGGATTCTTTTGCTCGCCGGTGTGGTGCTGGTTATCGCCGGGGCGTTGAAAGGATATGATCTGCTGCGTGGGGAGGTTACTAAAAATTATTTCTTCCATACCGTTGAAGTGCTCATGGAATTAGCTGCCGGGGTATGGTTTATTAGTTCGGTGGCGGGTTATTATGCCCTGCGGGCCGGCGCGCTATTATTTGCGATTTTTTTGGCCGTTTCGCTGTACGATGCGTGGCAGGGACAGGTCAACTGCGGCTGCTTTGGACCCGTACCCATGAACCCATGGATCACCGCCACCATGGATGCGGTCATCCTGCTTTTGTTGGCAGCCGCGATACCCATGTATCCGAAGAAATATCCCGCCGGCGCGTGGCGAAAGATAATTTCGGAGATCATGGCATTGGGAATTTTAGTGGGCATGATCGGGGGAAAGTTTTATCTCCAGCCTGGAATGCTGCATAGCAACGGGACAATCACCGGCGGACACGGGGTGATATTCATGCAGCCGCCGGCATGGGACACAAGGCGTTTTCCGGCTGCGGATTATATTCCCGGCAGCCGGGCTATCATGCATGGCAAGTGGCTGGCGGTTATTTATTTTCATACCTGCCCGGTTTGCCAACATGCCATAGCCGGTATCTCGCGGCACTTGAAGAATAGTCCCCATCACAACGTGGCGCTGATCCAGTTGCCCCCGTATGGTTCACTGCCAAAGGGTCTGGCGAATCCTAAGATGTTACGACTGAGATTTGAAAATACCCATATCTGGCGTCCCCCATTTCTGCCGGTGCTGGTGGATTTGGATAATGGCGTTGTCACGCGCGTGCGGTCATATGTTCCCGGGAATTGGTTCGGGTTTTAAAAGGTGAAACTTTCACTTTGTCGGCGGCCAAGGCATCTTGCCTACCTTGCCTACCCCTTGAGTTCCAGCATCACAATAATCACAATGGCAAATACCAGACAGCCCAGCAGCAGCAACACCAGGGGATCCTTAAATTTTTGAATCAGCGTGCGGGAAGCCAAGTCAATGGTGGGTTCTTCGTCCGCTTCCACCAGGTCCACCTGATCCGATGGATTGGAATCGGCGGCGGCTTTTTCAATTTTGGCCAGCGTGGTCAAATCATAAGCGCGCCGCGCCAGCTTGGGTGGATCGCCATGTGCCACAGATTCCAAGTCGGAAAGCATATCCGACGTGGAAGAATATCGCTTAGCCGGGTCTTTGGCCATGGCCACTTCTATGATTTCCGAAATACCCGCGCTTAGGTTGGTATTGACGTGATCCGGGGGTACCAGATCCTCCTTCAAATGCTTGTGCATCACCGCCGCCGGGGAGGGCGCTTCAAATGGTACGCGGCCGGTCACCATGTGGTACATCGTGGCCCCGAGAGAATAAATGTCCGCCCGAAAATCAATATTCAACTGGCCGCGAATCTGTTCGGGGGAAATGTAATAGGGTGTGCCGTACGCTTTGCCGGCTTCAGCGGCGGCTGCAACCTTGTCATCGGCTTCCCGCGCTAACCCCATATCGGCCAGCTTGGCGATTCCTTCCGGTGTCATCATGATATTTTTAGGTTTGACATCCCGGTGAATCAGGCCGTTAAGATGGGCATGTACCAACGCCCGACAAACCTGAATGATAATGTCCAAGGCCTGCTTTTCCGGGTAGGGTTTTCCACTGTCTATCAGATGATCATAAACCGTTTTTCCCGCCACATATTCCATGACAAAATAGTGGTATCCGCCGGCTTCGCCTACGTCATAGGCGGCCACGATATTGGGGTGGTTTAATTTGGCGGCGGCTTTACCCTCCATGTAGAAGCGATCCACGAATTCTTTATTTTCGCTCATGCGTTTGGGCAGAACTTTAATTGCGACAATTCGGTCCAATGAAAGCTGACGAGCTTTAAACACGGTGGCCATGGCACCGGCACCGAGCTTGGACATAATCTGGTAGCCGGGAATTTGTTGAAAAGTTTTTTGTTCTTCGACCGCCGCCTTAATGCGGGCCAACTGCGTTTGGGTGACATAGCCGTTGGCCACAAGAATATCGGTTAGGGAGCGATGGCTCTCCTGTCGCTCGAGTTCCGCCTGTAATGACAGGCAATCACCCAACTCTTCCTGCGTGCAAAACCCCTGGTCAACAATGTATTTGCCCAGCATTGTCTCGGTTTTACTGGCGACGTTATTGGGGTTGGCCATAGTGTTACGCTCAATTTCAGATCCGGAGGCAGTCTCATAATAGACAGGACAGCCACCGGCGGGAATTCTTTACATTCGATCGGCACGGTAGCCGGGACACGGTTCAGCGATCACATTGTCCATGTAAGGCCGCCAATTGGCAAGCTTCCAACACCTTTCACCCTATTTATGCTACGCTCCCGCGGAGCCTGCGGTGCGATCTATCAGCCATCGGTTCTCCGAGAACAGCCGTTTAATTACTGACCATATTATCGGCATGGTGGTTAATAAAACATGAGTGTTAGATTAACTCTTCGGCGCGCATCCAGTGGATAAATCGATCCAGACCTTCGCCTACCTGTACTTTCGGCCTATAGCCCAATTCCCTGCCGGCTTTGGCGATATCGGCATACGTAATGGAAGGTTCGGATAACGGTGCCGGCACCGCCCTGCATTTTGCCTTTCTTCCCAGAATCTCTTCCAGAGTCTGGACAAATTCTAAATTTTCCACCGGGTGGCCGCACCCCAGATTATAAACGCGGTACCCGTTACCGCTGTCCAGGGCGGCCAAAAACCCGTCCAGTATGTCATCAATATAAGTCCAGTCCCGCTTCAGATGCCCCGCCCCAAACAATGTGAGTTCCTCGCCCGCCATGATCTGTCGCGCCCAATGCCATGGCATCATGTCGGGCCGGCCATGCGGACCATACACATTAAAGAATCGAAGAATTGTAACCGGCAGGTTCCATACGTGATGATGACTGTGGGCGAAAAGCTCCATGGCCCGCTTGCTGGCCGGATACGGTGCCAGGGGCCGATCCGCCGCCGCGGTTTCCGGAAAGGGCACCGGTGTGGATTGGCCATACACGGATCCCGTGGACGCCAGCAGGCAATGCGGCTTTCCGATTTGCCGCGCCGCATCCAGCAGATTCAGCGTGCCCTGCACATTGACCGCCGCGTAAATCAGCGGATTGGCCACGCTGTAACGCACCGACGCCATGGCTCCAATATGCGCAATAGCCTCCGGCTGGTATTGCTGACAGACTTTCAGCAGCAAATCCGCGTCACGCAGATCGCCTTCGATTAACGTAAATGCCTGCTGCGCCGTTAAATCCGCCAGATTCCGCCGTTTGTGTTCCACGGGATAATAATCGCTTAAATTATCCAGCCCGACTACCTGATCGCCGCGTTGCAGCAACCGCACGGAAAGCCGCGATGCGATAAACCCGGCCGCTCCCGTTACCAGAATTTTCATTCATGAACTCCTTTATTTCTAGTGCGGCAAACTGTTGATAATTGCGACGCTGGCCGAACAACCCAGCCGATCCGCCCCGGCCGCCAGCATGGCCTGGGCTGTTGCCAGATCGCGAATTCCACCAGAGGCCTTAACGCGCAATGAGCCGGAATATTGTTTTAGCCACCGTACTGCCTGAACACTTGCACCGCCCGCCGGATGAAATCCCGTGCTGGTTTTTACAAAATCCGCGCCCCCTTCACCGGCTGCCTGGCAGCCCATGGCAATCTGAGATTCATTGAGGATTGCCGTTTCCAGAATAACTTTGACAATGGTTTTTCCGCACACGCCTTTCGCCGCCTTCACGACCTCTTCCACATCCTTTCGGGCGCGATCAAAATCTCCCAACATAAGTGCGGGAAGCCAAATGACCATATCGATTTCATCCGCTCCAGAGTTCACGCACATTTGCGCCTCAAACACTTTGACCGTTGTCTCCGCAGCCCCAAATGGAAAGCCCACCACGCCACACGCCGCTGCCGCATGGTTCGAACCATTCTTGCCCGCACCATCCAGCAAACGCCTGACCAGCTTAATCCACCCGGAATTAACACAAACCGCGGCAAAACCATATTCCAAAGCCTCGGCAATGACCGCACGAATTTCCCGCTCTCCAGCCTCGGGCTTAAGCACTGTATGATCAATACAGCGAGCAAGTTGCAACCGATTCATCATTGCATCCCCTTAAAAACGATCCAACGGATAATGTAGCATAGAAGTGGCAATTCAGGCAGCGGGCCGCCGAAAATTGGCCCGCGGATTGGTGCTGGTGGGCGCATTCTTCATGCGCACCCCGCGGTGCCCAGCCAATGCGCTGGCATGCCGGAAACTTAGGATCGCCGCAGGCGTTTTTGTAACCAATAGATGATAACTTGGCAGTATTCCTCCAACTCGCCGGTGTCGCCCTGCCCACTCCATTCTTTTATATGCTTCTTCAGGTCCCGAACTTTTAATGTTATTGCGCTGTTCTTACTTAGAAAATCGATGAGCCCATCAAGCGTAGCCTTGCGACTACTAACGAGAAATGGCAAATTGAGTCTCAGAACACCGTTGAGTTCCGCATCTACAAGCTCATCGTCCGAAGCAATCTCCCCGTTGGACCTGTAGAGGATTAGTTCCTCAACTCGATGCTGTGGATTGGCCGGATTTTTGGACAAAATCTTATCCGCCTTTGATGCTCCACAGTGCAATTCCTTGTTGGTTTTTCCAGAACACGTAGCAAGCAGATTCTTGTAATCAAGTTGTTCACTCGGATACCGCGACTGCGGGTGCCAGTGCTCAATGGCGGTAGTGTCATCCTCCTTGCGGATTCGTCTCATGCAGTAGCAGCAAAGCCCGTGCTGTTCGCTCACAAGCGACTGACGCAAGTCCGCTTTGTTTTGATAATTTGCATAGGTGGCGTGGGGTGACGAGCGATGGGTCGTGAGGCTCTTTGGCTCGCTGCCCTTAATGATTGTCCTCATGGCGTGGATTCCAGGAACTTCAACAACGTATTGGCACGCGCCACCTCCGGATCGTCATTCCCGATCTTGGTCGCCAGTTTTGCTATTAATTCCTTTGATTCCCCGAAGTTCTCCTGGTCAACCGCGTTAGCGAGCTTTCGCAGGGTCTCTTCAACGTCACTATTGCGGGATTTTGCATCCATCAGTTCTTCGAGCACCCGGTTGGAATCCACTCCGAATGAGTGATCCGGAATAATGATTTCGCCACCCTTTAGCAGGCGAACCTGCTCCGGAGGCAGTTCGCCGATCATCTGCGGAGAATGGCTGGTACATACGAATTGTATGGAGGGGAAAGTTTCCTTAAGGTCGCTTGCCACGCGCCGCTGCCACCGTGGGTGCAAATGTACCTCCAATTCGTCAATAAGCACCAGCCCCGGTGTCTCCGCCAGTACGCGGGGCACTGGGCCATCGCTGGGGCCTAATTCATCGGACGGAACCAGAAACGCATTCTGCGTGACCGCCTTGATCGCTAAATCGGCCACCAGCGCCAGCATCATCCGTTGGCCGGCACTAAGGTTATTGAACGGCATCGCGAGGCCCGCAATGGACAATACAATCTCCTTGCGGTCCGCGTCGAACCAAAGGTCATCCGCGCCCGGCATGCAGCGTAAAACTGCCCGCCGTACGATTTCAAATCCGGTGCGCATCTTCCCGCCACGGTTGCCCGCCGCCGTGGTTTCTCGATGGAACCATTCGCGCAGCTCGGTCGGGCGGATTCGCTCATTAAAGCAATCATAAAAGGCCGCCCAGCGCCGAGCCTCCCCGTCGGTTCTCCCACCTTTAGGGATACGTTCGTTCGAGGAAATCCATGCCCTGCCCGCGCCATAATACGCCAGCACCGGACAGACCAGTTTCTCCCCCGCCTGGTCCCGTTGGTAGATACGCGCGACCAGGCTTAAGGCAGCCTTGGCACCCAAATTGGTAGTCCGCTGGCCATCCGCCCGGATTTGCCTGACCCATGTGACAGCGTCTCCGCCGATGGTTCCCTTCGCGCCAATGACGACTGGTCGTTTTTGCATGAACTGGATTCGATCACCCCGTTTTTCCGGTTCCACTCGAATTTCGGATGGCAGGATGTTTCGCCCGCTGTTGCGGAGAATTGTGTCCGGTGGATTGACCAGCCAAATTCCCGCAGCCACGGCCAATGCATCAAGAATTGTCGTCTTGCCGGCCCCGTTCTCTCCTACCAGCAGGTTAAATTGTTGGTTCAATACGACGCTCTGCCTGGCGAAGAGTTTGAAATTTTCTATCTGCAGTGTGTCAATTCTCATGGTAGCTGTAGTTTACCCTAAAACAATGCCGCCAGCATACCGCCAGGGTGATTTTCGGGTCTGTGACCGATTCTGCCAGATCTCTGGAGGCCAAATCCTTAACTTTTAGCGCGGTTACTAATTATCCCTCTCACTGCAACCCTATAGCCTTCCCAATGAACAGTTCAGACCTGCTGAACAATGTTCTTTGAAAGGTGAATAATATGCCTGCATCAATGGTTCTGTTTCAGCCATGAGGATCGCTATGTACCCGGTAAAAAATCGAAGCCCGCGCCCACTCCGCGCCCAAAAGTCTTCTAACTCCTAACTCCTG
>JAKATV010000347.1 GCA_021818565.1 Planctomycetota bacterium | reverse complement strand
GTACTGGATCGCGCGGCGGACATGCTTGCATCGCGGCGTGTGGATCATGTTATTGCCTGTTGGGCGGACCAGTCGTCCAAAATTGCTGAAGATTTATGCCGCCGTGGGGCCACGGCCCTGAATCGCCATGAATTTGCCCGATTTACTTCCGATGAAGCGGGATACGGCTCGGTAGCTCTGGTCTTAAAGCGGCCCGAAGAGTCCAGATCCTCGGATGTTCTATTAGAGATATTGGATACCAATACCGCCAGTGCTTCCGCCCCCGTAACACTGAATATCCACAATTTTCCCACCGATGGTGCCGTCCATCTGGCAGCCGCCCTTGCCGCCGCCAGGATTGGGACCGGAAAATTGCCAATCTATTTTACCGAAACCGATCCGCGCGGTCGGTCGCGATTTGTGTGCGTGAGAGGGTCAATAGCTCCATGAGGCAGTATTGAATTTGCTGCGGAATTGCGGCGTCATATAACGTTGGATATTTTGCCGCTGCAACGGGATAGCGCGTCCAGCGGACGCTTAATGGCCAACGACCGTGAATCTCTGCTGCCGAATTTGCCAGCGTTTGGCCGCTTCGGTTACCATTTTTAGCGCGTGCTGTTAGATAGCGCGGCTGGCGCGGGGTTTTTACCGGCTGAAAGTGATTGGATAATCAATGATGGAATACCGTATTGGAATTGGCTATGACCTGCATCGGACGCAAGCGGGCAGGCCGCTGGTTCTAGCAAATATTACCATTCCCCACACGTTCGGTCTGCTGGGGCATTCGGATGCGGATGTGGTGATTCACGCGTTGATTGACGCTATAACCGGGGCGGCGGGTTTGCCGGATGTGGGGCAGTTGTTTCCGAATTCTGATCCGCAATATCAGGGCATTGATTCGGCACGCTTGCTGGAGCACACGATGGCGGAACTTGAGAAAACGCGCTGGATGATCAACAATGTCGATGTCGTGATTATCGCCCAAAGCCCCAAAATTTCTCCGCACAAGTCGGCCATGCAACAGCGGTTGGCTGAATTGCTGGGTGTTGAGCGGGAATTGGTTAATATCAAGGGGAAGACCAACGAAGCGGTGGACGCGGTGGGGATGGAACAGGCCATTGCGTGCCATTGCGTGGCGCTGCTGAAACGGCCGGCTTAGGTTTTCAGCTCGGGCATTGAGTTGCGGCAAGCCTTGCGGCGCACGGGAGCAATCATGCGAATATTGGGTATTGATCCGGGGTTGCACCTTACCGGCTATGCTGTGGTGGAAGCTAAGCGATTTAAGCCCACGCTTACCGAGGCGGGCGTGATTCGGTTAAACCCCCGGATGGATGCATCCACGCGATTGGTGGAATTGCATCAGCAGATGGCGGAACTGTTGAAGGAATTTGCGATTGATCAAATGGGGGTTGAGCAGCTTTACGCCCACTATAAGCACCCGCGCACAGCGATTCTCATGGGCCACGCCCGCGGCGTAATTTTACTGGCCGCCGCGCAGGCTCAGGTGCCTATTACCCATTTGCCCAGCACGCTGGTAAAAAAAATGATTACCGGCAATGGCCATGCCGGCAAGGCGCAAATTCAGAAATCTGTCATGATGCTCTGTCATTTACCCAAACCGCCAACGCCGGCGGACACGGCGGATGCCATCGCCATTGCGTGGGTGCTGGCGAACCGGCTTACGCGAATCGGAGTTTGAAACCTCAAATCACTGGAGATGTGATGCTGATACTCTCTGTTTTAATTCTCGTTGTGCTGCTGGCGGTAGCCGCTATGCAAGCCATGTTGCTGCTGCGGCAAAGCGGTGTGGCCCTTAAAGTTCATGTGGAGAATCTCGAAAAATCCCAGGAAAAAATGGAACGCTCCATTCGTGATGACCTGGCCCGCAACCGCGAGGAAAACACCACGGCGTCGCAGAAGGCCCGGGAAGAATTGGCGGCGAGCCTGAAAAATGTTGGAGACAGTCTAAATAAGCAGATCGCCGCCATGACGCTCTCCACGGAACAACGTCTGGATGCGGTGCGTCAGGCCGTGGAGCATCGCTTAACCGCCATGCAAACCGATAACGCCCTGAAGCTTGAACAGATGCGGGCCACGGTGGATGAAAAACTGCAAAGTACTCTGGAAAAGCGGCTGGGCGAATCGTTCAAGCAGGTTTCCGACCGGTTGGAGCAGGTCCACAAGGGTCTGGGAGAAATGCAGAATCTGGCCGTGAACGTCGGCGACCTCAAACGCGTGATGACCAATGTAAAAACGCGGGGAACATGGGGTGAAGTACTGGTTGAAAATCTGTTATCCCAGATTTTAAGCCCCGGTCAGTTTGAAAAGAATTTTAAGCCCAGGGAGTCCGGCGGCGAAGTCGTGGAGTTTGCCATTAAGTTGCCGGGCCGCACGGAAGATGGGCAAGAATCAGTCTGGTTGCCTATCGACTCGAAATTTCCGAAGGAAGACTACGAAGCAATAGGCTTAGCGCAGGATCGGGCGGATATTCCGGCCATGGAAGCGGCTGGGCGGTCTCTGGAGGCCCGCATCAAACTTTTTGCCCAGGATATATCCACCAAATACCTTAATCCGCCGCGCACGACGGATTTTGGAATTATGTTTTTGCCCAGCGAGGGGTTATATGCGCAGGTCGTCAGTCGCGTTGCCCTGGTGGAGCAGATTCAGCGTGATTACCGCGTTGTCATTGCCGGGCCGACCACGCTGGCCGCTTTGCTTAACAGCCTGCAAATGGGATTTCGCACACTGGCTATTCAGCAGCGCTCCAGCGAAGTGTGGAAAGTTCTGGGAGCGGTAAAAACCGAATTCGGAAAGTTTGGCGATTTGCTCGACGGTGTAAAAAAGAAACTCGATCAGGCCTCCAATACCCTGGATGATACCGCGCGAAAATCCCGCACTATTACCGCAAAGCTTCGCAGTGTGCAGGAATTGCCTTCGCAGGAAACATCCGCTTTACTGAACCTTGATGCGCCGGATAGCGGTGACGCCGCGGAATAATTGTTCATGTCCGCGGCGGCCGCTGCCGCAATATTATTGCCACATATAAAAGAAATTGGGATGCAGAAGAGAACTGACATCCGCGGTGCCCAAATTAAGATTCATTAAATTGACCTGCTGGCTATGCGGTGATGGCATTTCGCTGCGGGCGTAAATGGAGCCGCTGGATTGGCTGTAGCGCCGGTAAAGCACGACATTGGCGTGGCGAATATGAGCCATCTTTTTTGCCAGCTTGATCGCGGATTCCAAGCCGCCAAGCCCATTGATAAGATGATCATGAAAAGCGTCTTCACCGGTAACGGGGCGGCCGTCGGTAAGCTTGGGCCAGTATTTGGGATTCACGTCCGGGTGCGATTTTTTTACAATGTTAAGGAATCGCGCGTAGAACTGCGTGACAAAGCCTTGGATAATTTTTTTATTTTCCGGTGTCATGGCATGAAATGGCGACGCGGTATCTTTATTGGGGCCGCTGACAAAAACCGGGGCCTGCACGCCAAGGTAACGCAAGGCACGGTGGAAATTGAACAACTGCACGATGACCCCGATGGACCCGGTGATGGTTGTCGGATAGGCCATTTGATAATCAGCGGCACACGATACGTAGTAGCCGCCACTGGCACATACATCCATCATTGAGGCAATCACCGGCAGGTGTGTTTTGCGCTTAAACGCCAGTATTTCATGGTACATCATGGCGCTGGAAGTCACCGTTCCACCAGGCGTGTTCATCCGAAGCACCACCGCTTTCACACGGGGATCGCGCTGGATGTTGGCAAGCGTTTGCTTGAGGTCGCTAACCGGATTATGTCCGCCGCCAAATAGTCCGCCCGCCGTGCCATCCATGAGCATGCCGCTGATATTGACAATTGCGATTCGGTTGCTGACAAACCAGTGCGCACTTTTGTGCACCATGCGGGGATGAATGCCGCCATGCGTCGGCACCAGACTGATTTGCACGGTGCGGTCACTGCATCCGGCAAGAGCCATAATCAATAGAAACATACCGCCTGCCAAAAAACGGCGTGCGAAATGCGATGACTCATGCCCAACACCTGAAATGTTATAGCTTTGCCGCATAATTTTAATTCCTGGTAGGGGTGTCAGACGCAGTTGTGCATTTGCCATCAGGGCTTTTTACGTTCCACAATCTGCGTGAGATTACCTTCACAATCGACGAAGGAAATGAGTCGTCCGCCGCCCACTGCGCCGACGACCGACCCGACAAAGCCCACGCCCTGCCCGGCCAGATGAGCATAGGCTTCATCAAAATCCTCGACCATCCACGCGATATGGCTGATCCCGGGATCATGACTTTCACGCGGGCGGCGCACATGTTCATTACGGGGCATAACCTCAAGCATCATGCAGCCAAAGGCGTTTTTACATGTCGGCGGACCGATTAAATACGTGCGTTGACCGGAGCTTTCCATGGGTTCGGTTTGTGCAATAATCACCATGCCAAGCATCCGGCTGTACCATTGCACTACCTGCTGGGTATTGTCCGCGGCAATCGCCACATGATCCAAGCCACTGGTTAGTTTGATTGTCACCCTTTTACGCTCCGTGTATTCATTCAGGCCAACAGGCTGCGGCGGTGTTAATCCACTTCCTTGGAGTTGATCCACCGCATCATTTTACGCAATTTACGACCAATGACTTCCACCGGATGTTTGGCGTCCGCTTCGTAAAGAGCTTTGAATTTGGGTTTGCCGGCACGGTGCTCAGCCATCCATTCCGCCGCGAATTTGCCCGAGGTAATTTCATCGAGAATCTTCTGCATTTCCTTTTTGGTTTCATCGGTAACAATGCGCGGGCCGCGGGTAAGATCGCCGTATTCCGCGGTATTGCTGATGCTGTAACGCATGTAGTTCAGGCCGCCCTGATAAATCAGATCAACAATCAGTTTAACTTCATGCACGCATTCAAAGTAGGCCATTTCCGGTGGGTAGCCATTTTTCACCAGCGTTTCAAACCCGGCCTTGATTAAGGCCGAAAGTCCGCCGCACAGCACGGCCTGCTCACCAAATAAATCCGTTTCACATTCATTCTTAAAGCTTGTTTCAATAATGCCGGCTCTGGCTCCGCCCACGCCGTTGCCCCATGCCAGAGCCGTTTTCATGGCCTGACCGCTGGCGTTCTGATGCACGGCGACCAGACAGGGCACGCCGCCGCCTTTGACGTACTCGCTGCGCACCAGATGGCCCGGACCTTTGGGGGCAATCATGACAACATCAACATCTTGGGAGGGGACAATTTGCTTAAAGTGAATTCCGAAGCCGTGGGTGGCACCGAAGGTTTTGCCGGCTTTAAGATGCGGCCCGATCTCCCGGACGTAAATATCCGGCTGCAGTTCGTCAGGAAGCGTGGCGATAATCAGGTCCGCCGCCTTGACGGCGTCGGGAATCGGCATGGGGTCAAAGCCGTGTTCGATAGCCAGTTTGCCATTGGCGGAATCGCGGCGATTGGCCACGATAACCTTCACACCGCTGTCACGCAGGTTTTGAGCGTGCGCATGTCCTTGCGAGCCATAACCCAGAACGGCCACGGTTTTTCCATTAAGACCGGAAATAGGAGCATCTTTTTCATAATAAATTTTTAATGTAGTCTCGAATCCTGACATTTAGTGTACCCTTGCAATAAGCCCTGTTACAACAACAAAATTAACCGGGCAATTAGAATAGAGCATCGGGCGAAGAGGGTCAAATGAGCAGGCCGGGCGGATGTTGTAAGGCCGACGCGGGGCGATGGCCGGCGGAGAACTATTTTCATAAAACCTTCTCGATTTGACTATCCGGCGTAACGCGCCTAAAAGTATTTGACTTGGATGTCGAGTCGGGTGACAACCCCCGGCAAAATAACGGTTGCTTTTTGGAGGGAATTCATGAATCTGCCACGTCTCACGGTTAAAGTAATTTTGTTTTCCATGGTTGCTGGAACCGCTTCACTCGTTAATCCGGTGCGACAGGCTGAAGCTACTGTCCGCGTTCCCCCCGGCTATCAGCCGCCCCCGCCCAATGTTTTGGCAACCGGAACATGGAATAGCCCCAACGCCGGCGTGTCGGGTGCCTGACAGTTATCAGGCCGAACAAAAACGACGCAGCCATCTGGATGCACCCCGGTGAGCCGGTGTTTGAGCGCTTCCGGGCGCTGGTCAGTGACCGCCTGGGCGACCAGGCCCTGCGCGGGGCGGTATTCGTTGATCCCACGGCCGAAAAGCCCTATCTATTTCACCTGGCGCTGGTGAATGTGGTGCGCAGCGCGGATGCGGAGATTCCCGATCTGGCTGCGGAAGATGTGCTGGAATGCCGCCTTGTGGGCGTCAAGCAGTTTGAGGGCGCAGATCTCGCGCTGTGTCCGGTGGAGCATCTGTTGCTGCTCCGCGGTGGCCACGGCTTGCCGGCGGCAGCACAGCGAATGGCAGTGGTGGGCGAGAAGCTCCAGGCCCAAGCCAAAGCATTCCTGCTTGAGCGCGTTGCACGCGGCATGGCCATTGAGCGCCGCGATGCGCTGCTGGCTACCGCAACACGTGGCCGCGATTGTGATTGATCCGGAATTAGAGGCGTGGGTCTGGTCTAGTTCGCGGCATGTCCCAAGGGTGCTCGGATGGAAAGATGGAAATTCCACATTACGTGCGTTCCTCGCCGCAGGCGGTCACTGGCCGGCGGCACTGCCCAAGCCACCTGACCCCAAGAAGGCTATGGAGGAGGCAACGCGGCAGGCCGGCCAGCCCCTGGTCAGTTCGCTGTTTTCGGATTTGGCGGCCACCGTAAGCGTAAAGGGGTGCAGCGACCGGGCGTTTCTGAAACTCACCGGTGCGCTTAGTAGGTGGTTTCCGCGAGCGGCTGGGCCGCTCTGAGGGGCGAAGATGCCGCAGCGCGGTTCCAATGGCGTCGCGCGGCGAAAAAATAGATGCGCTCTTGCGAAGGCAGCCGCACATGATAACGCAAGCATCTTGCCTGCATGTGCCGGTTTTCCGATGCAGGCAAGATGGCTGCAGTACGGCAAAGGTATTTAAATCGAGGTAAAAGCTATGGCTAAACAACCCTGGAAAGCGTGGCACGAGGTCGTGGAACTGCGGGATGACTTGCGTTCGGGCGAGTTGCCGCTGCACATGTTCGCAGCCGACCTCTACGAAGTTATGATGCGCAACGGCAATCCGACGCGGCGCTGGGCGACAGCACCGCGTAATGGAACAGCCCGTCGTCCTCAATGTCCCGGGGCTTGGTGGGCAGGGTGTGAACGCGCACTCCCATGGCTGAGGCGCCGCTGGTCAGGAACTTGGCCCTGCCAATTTCATCCAGCAACCGAGCCTTGACCACATCATCCGAGATCTGCGCCGCCGCTGCTGCCTGCATCTGATTCAGGTTGGGGCGATTGCCCAACCGCCAGGTGCCGGGGATCTGATCATCCCGCTCAGGCAGGTTGGCGTCGTCCAGCCAGTAACTGTTGCGCGCCCACCGGACCAGCCCCTTTTCCAGTTCGATTTTATCCGGCCGACTGGCCCCCAGCAGCAACAGCAGATCACGGGTTCGCGCCGCTTGCCCGATGGGCTGCGAATGCAGAAACGTCGCCATAACCGCCTGCTCAATTTCCCGCAACTTGAGGCCCACGGATTCATTCTGAATTTGCCGCGCCCGGTCCAGTTCACCGTCAATGATGCCCGTCCAAGCCGTCTTGTGGCCCTCGTGTTCCTCAGTGTCGGCAACGGTAACCAGTTCCCGCGCCGCCTCTGACAACGTGTTGTTGCCTGCCGCGTTGAGGAACACCGCCGGGCCGATCAGCGGGCTGCTGTCCCATTTTTCGGCCTCGCGCAGAGCCAACGCGAACGTCCGTAACACGCCCCGTGTTCGCTGGAACCGGTCCAGTTGCGTCCATTTACCGTAGAACACCTCCGTGAGGTCCGGGTGAAACGGGTAGCTGCGAAGGAATCGATCTTCCGCCGCGGCA
Source organism: Planctomycetota bacterium (assembly GCA_021818565.1). Taxonomy (GTDB): domain Bacteria; phylum Planctomycetota; class Phycisphaerae; order WQYP01; family WQYP01; genus JAMDCX01. The sequence goes on along the minus strand of JAKATV010000347.1, from coordinate 875 downwards.
CCCTGCTTGACCATCTGTTCATCCACAGACTGTATACCCTTAAGCGCCGCGATGACGTGTTGCTTGAATGCCGCCTGATCCTTAATGGACTCCGGCGTGAAGAACCGCCGACGCAGCACTTCCGCGACATCCTCTTTCACCACGGGTTCGACCGCCTCTTCGCGCTGGCGCTGGAATATGTCGTACATTTGGCCCAGAAGTTCCCGGCCAAAAGCGTCGCTTTTCTTCGGGTCCGTGGCCAGCAACGACGCCACAATACAGCAGCGGTCCACCTTCGTGGCGGCCTGCGTGAGGTATTGAAAAAAGTTAATCAGCCGATCCCGCCAGGCCTGGTCCTGGCCGACCTTCTCGCGGGCGTACATGAGCACTTCGTCGATCAGAATCAAAACGCCCAGGGTGTCCCCTGATTTCCCGTCGCGCGGCAGTTCCAGAAGCTCGGTCAATGTGTTCTCCGCCGGCGCGGTTTCGCGCTCCTCGGCCTTGCCTTCGGCATTTAACAGCTTCAGCCCATCATCGCCGGCAATCTGATACGCCAGAACGCTCCATGGGTTCTTAAGCCGCCGCACCTTGCCTTCAGGCGAACGCACATCCATGCCTTTTTCCACGTCGAGTTTATCAAAGCACAGCGCCGCAACCCGTGCCTGCGGCGGGTCCATGCCGATACTCTCAACAAATTCATGCACCGCCGGCAGATCGGGCAGCGCCGCCGGATCATAGGCAATATGCCACAGCGTGATTAGTGTGTGAGTCTTACCGCCGCCGTAGGTCAGTTCGAGCTGGCGCACGGCCTTGTCATTTTTCCCCGCCAGGCGCAGCACCACGTCCCGCACCAGGCCGCGCAGATTGTGTGTGGGAAAAGACAGAACGAAGAAAAT
>JAKATV010000257.1 GCA_021818565.1 Planctomycetota bacterium | reverse complement strand
GATATAGCTGCGGTTGCGGCCGCCGACAATGGACTTAAGTCCCCCCATGAACCCCTGGCTGATGGTGGGGGTGCGAACGACGATTCCGCGCACCAGTCCCTTATATTCCAGAATACGATGTCCATCGATGGCATTGGTCGTGGTAATAATCATAAAGTACTGTCATCCTCTACGCATCAAGCGAGATATGGAAGTGTCCTCGATCAAAGCGTTCGCAAATATTAACGCATGAACCGTTGATTATGCAACAACGGCACCATATCGCGCTTGTTAGGTCGGTGTGGAATTCGGCTTGCCGTCAAAGCAATTTTGCAGGTTTGACAGCGTTTTATTCCCGACCTGCCCGCCGGAGTTTCAGGGGGGGCGACAACGTTCGGCTCGATGGGCAGTGAATGCCAAGTGCCGCAAGGGCGTCATTATGGACAATATTCCGCAGCACCTCCCGCGGGATAATCGGCATAGGGGACCCCATCGCAAACTGATTGATGTTGTAAAGTGTATCAATACAATCCGTGGCGGTGGAGAATGGAAAATCACTGCCAAAAAGCAGTCGGCTGGTCACCTGCATTTCATAGGCCCGCAACAGCGCATCCCATGCAATCCAGGGACGTCGCAACACCCCGGCGATCCCGGCAAATACATTATTGTGTTTGGCCAGCAGCATGAGGGTTTCATCGACCCAGGGATAACCCATGTGGCTTACGACTAATTTAAGATCAGGGAAGTTGCGGGCAATTTCATCCAGCAGCAGCGGGCGGGCGTATTCCAAGCGGGTGTGAGCCGAATTATACGGTCCGCTGGAAAAGATCACGGGTAATTTCAATATCGCCGCGGACTCGTAAATTCGCATGGCTTGCGTGTCGCAGGGGTGAAAATCCTGTGCGGCGGGGGCGATGACCAGCCCCTTAAGCAACGTGTTGTGTCCGATTTCCGCGACTTGTGCGGTGGCATCGGGGTCCGTGGGATCAAGCCCGGCAAAGCCAATCATTTGATCGGCATGTTCACTGCAATAATCGGTAATAAGGTCGTTGGGAATATGCGCCCCGAGGTAGCGGCTTTTAAAGCCCAGCACAAAGCTGCGCTGCACAGGCTCGGCGGCGAGATAATGGGAAGCGGTATCGGCCTTGGGCAGGAGTCGGACTTGTTCGTGCCCGAAGCGCGTAGGTTGGGCAATGCGGTTAATGGCGTCGCGGCCCAGTTGTTCGGGGCTTTGCCAGATACTGGTGTGACAATCAATAATCATCAACAGTCAAGATACTCGCTGCACCGGGGGCGGGCAAGCAGTCCTGTTTGTGGGTCTGGTTTATCGTCTAAATCGGAGCCGAATGCTTTACTCAACAGCCCTGAAGGCCTAAAGTACCGACTTGGAAACTTGCGGAGTTGAAAATTATGGCCGTTCATGTGGTGGAAAAAGTGAATAATCCGGTGCGGGTTGCGCAATTCGGTCTGGGTGGTGGGATTGGGCCTTTACACCTTGATGAAATGGAAAAAAATCCGAATTTTTCCATCGTAGCGGGGTGTGATTCCCGGTTGGAAAGCGAAGCAGTTGCCAAGCAAGCCGCACGAATTACCGCGCTAGGCGGGAAAATTTCATCTGATTTTCGCGAAGTACTTAAAGACCCGCAGGTCGAGGCAGTCTGTATTGCCGCACCCCATTTTTTGCACCGGGAAATGACGGTCGCGGCCTTTGAGGCCGGCAAGCATGTGCTGGTGGAAAAGCCCATGGCGACGCACCCCGATGATTGCCACGCCATGCTGGAGGCCCAGAAAAAGTCTGGTAAAGTTGGCGCGGTGCAGATGCAGCATGTGGGAAGAAAATCGGTTTTAGAACTACGCCGGCATATTCAATCCGGAGCGATCGGCCCGATCAGGGAGATATTTCTTTCGAGTTTGTGGTGGCGTGAAAATCCCTATTTTGAGCGCGTGGCATGGGCCGGAAAGAAAATGTTTGGTAATACCTGGAACCTTGATGGCATTATGTTCAATCAGGCGATTCACTTTATTAATCAGACCCTGGTCCTGTGCTCCCAGGGTGATTTACCGGCAGTGGCTGAGGCGCGGGATGTGCAAGTGGCTTTGTATAAATTTCATGATACTCCCGCTTTGGAAATGGAAGATTGTGCATTTATTTCAGCCACGCTCAATACGCCGGATGCACCACGGCTGTGGGCGATTGCCACAACGTGCAGCCGGGTTGATCGGCACTCCATTGAATTAATTGGAGCTCATGGCCGGGCCTTATGGAATGGTGTGGGCTACTTATTTGTTGACGGGCAGCCGGCGCTGGAATTTACGGATGACAACAAAGAATTCGGCGGTACCTCGCGTGTGTTTAATAGCTTTGCGCAGGCGGTGCGAACCGGAACGCGGCCACTGACAGATTTTTCGGCCATTTGCAAAACCACGGATTTTGTATTCTCATGTTATCAGAGCGCGGGCTGGAAAATCAAAAAGGCCCCCTGGAGCGCTACCGATACGTTGCCGGAAATTTTCCGGCAGGTATATCAGCAGCGTAAATTGCCGGCGGCACTGAAATCGGTACCGTCCTGGGCGTAAAAAATTCGGGTAGCGGCGTGGGCCGGCTGGAAGTTTGGAAATATGCTCGCAGCAATCAGGAGTCGCATGTGTCAATAGTAAAAACCACCGGCATAAAAGCCCGGCAGGATGTAACCACCTTATCCAATGGCTTAACATTGCTGGTGGAGTCGATGCCCGACGTGCGATCCGCCGCGCTGACCATTCTTACGCCCATGGGGGCCGCATCAGATCCGGCCGATGGTTTGGGGAGTGCCAATGTTCTGGCGGATTGGATAACGCGCGGGGCCGGCGAAAGAGATAACCGTGCACTAACCGATTACCTTGATTCATTGGGCGTGCAGCGATCCACGAGTGCCGAGACGGTGTTTATGCGATTTAACGCGTCGATGCTGGCGGATAAGTTGCCGCAGGTATTGCCGGTGTACGGGGATATATTATTGCGGCCCATGTTGCCGGACGCGGGTTTTGGCCCGGCGCGAGATTTGGCCATGCAGCAATTAGATGCCATTGAAGATGAACCTGCGCAAAAACTGAATCTGCTGATTAAATCGCGTCATTTTCCCCAACCGTATGGCCGGCCGGTGGTGGGAAAAAAAGAACATCTCACGGCGTTAACGCCCGCGGGATTACGCCAGGATTTCGCAAACCGATCAACAGCGAGCGGCTCCATTCTGGCGGTGGCGGGGGCGGTGGAATTTGCGGCGGTGCGGGATATGGTGGAACAGCATTTCGGATCGTGGCAGTCCAAAGAACCTGTGCGGATGCCGGCACAAGCCGCGGCGGGCGGGGTGTGGCATGAACAGCAGGCCAGTAATCAGGTGCAGATTGGCTTGGCATTTGATGCGATTCCGGAGTCTGATCCGGACAGCATTGTGCTGCAATTGGCGATCAATATTTTAAGCGGGGGTATGGGGGCGCGGTTGTTTTCGGAAATTCGAGAAAAGCAGGGCCTGTGCTATTCCGTCAGCGCGGGATATATGAGTTTGAAACATTTTGGCGCGGTTCTTGGATACGCCGGTACCGTGCCGGAGCGGGCGCAAAAAACACTGGATTCGTTTCTGCATGAATTGCAGCGTTTCAGCGCCGGTGCCCAGCGCGATGAACTTGACCGGGCGCAGGTGGGCATGAAAGCCCGAGTGATTATGAATGGGGAAAGCTCCGCTGCGCGAGCCGGTGCCATCGCCCATGATTTTTATCATTATGGCCGCCCGCGCACACTGGACGAATTGCGTGCCCGCATTGAAAGTGTTGATCTTAAACGCCTCAATGCGTTCCTTGATACGCATCGGGCGGGCAAAATGACGGTAGTGACAATTGGGCCGGCCCCCCTGGCGGTTCCCGTGGATATGATTGGTTTATAGCGCGGCAGGCGGCGAACGCCTGTGGCGCGGTGCCCAGCGGCAGGATAATACCCGGAGAGTTTTTTCATGGTTACATTTAAGCATACACAATTAAAAAACGGCATGGATATCGTGGCGGAAATAAATCCCGATGCCCAAAGCGTCGCCATTGGATTTATGGTGAAAACCGGTTCACGGGATGAAACCGATGATGTGTCCGGCGTGTCGCATTTTCTTGAACACATGATGTTCAAAGGAACTTCCCGCCGCTCCAGTGCTGATGTAAATCGGGAATTTGACGCCATGGGCGCGCGTAACAACGCGTTTACCAGCAATGAGGTAACGTGCTACTGGGCCCATATTCTTCCGGAGTTCCTGCCCGCCGCCCTTGATCTGCTGGCGGACATGATGCGCCCGGCGTTGCACAGCGATGATTTTGACATGGAAAAGAAAGTTATCCTGGAGGAAATCGCCCTTTATCTGGATCGCCCCGGCCATGTCTTGTATGAAGCGATTATGAAAGACCATTTCGGCCGTCATCCGATGGCGTATTCCATTCTGGGCACAAAGGAATCCATCACCGCGTTAACCCGTGATCAGATGAAAACCTATTTTGACGCCCGATATGGTCCCGGCAATATGGTGCTGGCCGTGGCCGGTAAAATGGACTTTGATGAATTACTGCGGCTATCGGAAGAAAAGTGCGGACATTGGATCTATCTGGATGTGCAGAGACAATATCCCGCGGCAGAGATAAAAGGTGGCCGGCGACACATCGCCGATCCTAAGCTTAAGCGGCATTACGTTGCTTTAATGTGCCCCGGCCCCTCGGCACAGCATGACGGCCGGTATGCGGCGCAAGTGCTGGCGGATGCGGTTGGAGATCATGAAGGGTCGCGATTTTACTGGGCGCTTGTTGAGCCTGGTTTGGCGGATGAAGCGGATTTTTCATTTTACCCGCACGACCAGGTTGGAAGCTTTTTTGCCTATGCCTCGTGTGATCCGGCGCGATCCGGGCAGGTCGCCGATATCCTGCAAAGCGAACTAAAAAAAATAATTCTCCACGGTTTGACCGACCAGGAAATTTCCCGCAGCAAAAATAAAATTGCCACCGCCGCGGTTTTACAGGGGGAACTGCCGCTGGGCCGCATGCGTAATATCTGCTCGCGCTGGATTTACAACAAGGAATACAAAACCCTTGAAGAAGACCTGCAACTGCTGGAAAGCGTCGACGCCGCCGCCATAAAAAAGGTGATTCAGGAGTACCCCTTTGACCCGATCACCACCACAACGCTGGGAGCCGGTCCGAGTGATGGCCGGGTTGCGACGGCATGACAGTGCGTTGACCCATGGCTGCGGCGCTGCCCGCGCCGAACAAACCGTCGGATCATCGCACCCGCGGTATCGCATCCAACTCAACACTGCCGCATTGAGCTAATGCACGGGTTGGCTCAATCGGTGATGGCGTTGGGCAAAATTGGCGCTGATTCTTCCTTTCAAACGGCAACCTGGTCGGCAATTCATACTGCCTGTGACGCATTTCGCCGTTTGGCTTGAGTCGTGTTAGAATTATCCGCAAGGTATACAGGTGAAATATGATAAAGAAACTGCGCATCTGGAACTTTAAGAGTCTGCTTGACACAGAAGTTGCGCTGTCGCCTTTGACCGTGCTCATTGGCCGCAGCGGCACCGGGAAAACTAACTTTTGGCATGCCTTGGCCTTGTTACAGGGATTGCTTTCCGCCGCCGGTCCGCAGCAATTTGGCGATTTGACTCATCATCTTGGCGGTTGGGATACGCTGGGTCCAGCTGGATTGGAGAAGTTCCTCACGTCCTGGGAGATCGTCTTTAATGTGGACGGTGTGCAGGGGGATTACCGCTACTTGCTGGATATTCAGGGACATCGCGCTGGTGCGCCATCGGGATCACCCGTGAAACGAGAACTTCTATCACTTGCGGGGAAAACTATTTTCGAGCGGGTGGACAACAAATGGATTACCGAACCATTACTAAAGGTTCCGATGCAACAATCGGCGATGTTGGGTTGGCTAACGGGCTTGCCGGAAATCAATGTTGCCTATCTCACGCTTACGCGGGGAATAGGCTGTTACGATTTTCCCGCCAATGTTTTGGCGAACCTAAACGCGGGCACATCGGCTGCTGACGGCTTTGGCCTTCGCCCCGACGGTGCCAATTATTTTGCCGTGCTTGATGGAATTCTCGGTAATCTCCAGTCGCTTCATAATTGGCGTGAAATTGATGCGGCCATTAAGAAATTATCAGCTTCCGTGGAAGCGCTTACCACTTCCCCCTTCCATCACGAACGCGTGACAGTATCGTACCGTTTCGGAGGCCAAATTATCGCGTTGCCGCTGTCACGACAATCTGGCGGCTTTCGTCGCTTCCTGGCGCATTTATTAGCCATTTACCAGCAACCGCCCAAACAGGTCGTGGTTTTTGAGGAGCCGGAGAATGGGATTTTCCCAGGTGCGCTGACGATGTTGGGGGACTTCATGCGAGCGGCAAATGAAAAATTAGGAACGCAATTTATCCTCACTACTCACAGCCCACAATTGCTGGATGCCTTCGACGCGGATTCGATCAGGGTTGTGGAAATTTCGGACAAAGGAACAAAGATTGGGCCTTTGGCGCAGGGGCAGCGTAGCGCGCTAATGGATAAACTGCTTAGCCCTTCGGAATTGCTCACGGTGACTCACCCTGAAATGGCTGAAGAAATGACATCGAAAGCCGGGGTATAGCGCGGTGCCGATACCCAAAATTATTCCATTTGTGGAGGGGCAGGGCGACGTGCAGGCCTTGCCGATCCTGGTAAAACGGGTGCTTGTAAACATATTGGGGGCACAATTTTCGGCCAATCCCGTAGATATTTGTGATGCGTGGCGCGTGGGCCATCTAAACAAATTGCAGGCCTCGGGCTGCGCGCAGTGGATTCGCCTTTTAGGAGTGGCTGGACGTAACGGGGCCTCCGCAGTGTTGCTCGTGCTTGATGGCGATAATCTTGGAAAGCTCTGTCCGGTGGAGGTGGCGCGGGCGTTAAGCAAATCCGCACAAGTCAGTGGCGCAGCGGTTGGATTTTCTGTTGGGGTTGTTTTTGCCATGCAGGAGATGGAATCCTGGTTTATCGCCGACGCGCAGGCCCTGAGCTTAAGCTTGAACACCCAGCCATTGCGCCGGGTTAAGCCGCTGACGGCCATTCCCGATAATCCCGAGCATGGCCCGCGCGACGCGAAGGGTTGGCTGTCACACAATATGCCAGATGGCTATAAGCCGACGATTCATCAGGCCGAGTTCGCTCGTCGGCTGGACATCCATACTGTACGTTCACAAAACTTGCGGTCATTCCGACGATTTGAGCACGCTGTTCAGCAGCTTTACACCGCAGTGGTTTCAGGTTCCCATGTTGCAACGCCCTGAACTGTACTTCGCTGGGACCAGCCCGGCATGGCCAAAACGGGTTTTCAAATTCCGGTCGGTGCTCAGACGCTGGGTTCGCCTGGGCCTGCGGTAGGGCAGTGCTGCTGGGAAAATGGCTGATGCTTGAAAAATATGTCGCAACATGTTCGGTTTTTATGCGTTGTACCACTACAATCAGGCATCGGGTCAGGCGGGGTGGTGGGGCCGCGCACAAGGGGCTGATTTGGGTGAGGAAATTTAGGCCGCTGGGCGGCGTGTCGACACAGGGGCGGGGAAATTTGTGGCGTGGCTGATTCGGAGTGTAACATTGCTGCCAGTGCGATCTAAATTCTTGAACTATGGTAAAATTTCCATTTCTGTCCTGCGATTGTCCGCAATTGTGGCCGTCATAATGCTTGCCTGTCACGCTGCGCCGGTGGCGGCCTTTGGCCCGGAAGATGTGGCGATGTTCCCGCCGACGGCGGCGGCCAAGCCTTATATTGATTTTGACGGAAAAGGCTTTATTATTCGAGGCAAACGGGTATTTATCGCGTCCGGAAGTCTGCATTATCAACGGGTGCCGCGGGCGTTATGGGCCAGTCGGTTGCTGAAGATGAAGCGGGCCGGCTTTAATTGTGTTCAGACGTATATTTTCTGGAGCTATCAGGAACCGCGCAAGGGTGAATTCGACTTTAAGGGGCGTCATAATCTGGCGGCCTTTTTAAAACTGGTTCACAAAATGGGTTTCTACGCCATTCTCCGCATTGGCCCATACTGCAATGGGGAATGGAGTCAGGGTGGCTGGCCGGTGTGGCTGCGGTTCATTCCGGGTATGGCGGTGCGCGAGGATGACAAACCCTTTATCCGTGCGGTCAACAGCTACTACAACAAACTTTTACCAATCGTTGCGGCCAATCAAATCAATCGCGGCGGCCCGGTGATTATGGCGCAGTTGGAAAATGAAGATTCGGACGGCTGGGGCAATGTGCTGCCCAATAATTATTACAAATATCTCTATAATAAAACCCGGGGCATGGGTATTGATGTGCCTATGTATTTTAGCGGCATGCATCATGGCAACAGTCCCGCAGGTCCCGGTCCATGGAGCACAAAAAACCGGAGCAGTCCATGGTTTACCACAGAAATGTGGACCGGGTGGTTTACTTTATATCGGACGCACCCGCCGGCGCTTAGGCAGATCAGTCGGCAAGCGATGTGGCATGTTATTGCGTATGGGGGCAACGGCTACGACGCCTATATGGCCGTTGGCGGCACCACGCCATCCTACTATGTGGATAATACCATTGGTCCCAGTTACGACTTTGCCGCACCTATTGGCCAAGCGGGTGATTTGCGGCCGCTCTATTACATCTACAAAACCGCCAATTATTTCGGACGCAGCTTTCAGCGCATTCTGGAAACCAGCATTAACGTGCGCCATGTGAAATTCAAGGCACCGCCCGGTGTGCGCGTGTTTGAGCGACAAAGCCCCAGCGGTGATATGTTTTTTTATCAGAACTTATCG
>JAKATV010000344.1 GCA_021818565.1 Planctomycetota bacterium | reverse complement strand
CCGCCATTGTTTCCGTCAGCCAGTGCGGCACCTGAACCGATGGTTGTGCCGGCCCGACCTCTGATAATTGGCGGCAAACCAACCAGCGTCACGGGCGGGAACCTCCGCTTTACCGGTACGGTTCACACCCGTGGGAAAGAATTCATTTTATCAGCGTTGGGACACTTTCATGTTGCCGCTTCTACCCTGGCCTGGCCGGCGGGCAAGTCAAGCGCGTTTTCCGCCCGAGCCTTCGTGGCGACGGGGCATCTGAATTTCTGGCACGACACCAAGGGAGATGTCCACATCCACGTCAAGCACGCGCAAGCGGCGTTTGAATCGTTACGCATCAAATCTATTAACATTACCCATGGAATCGCAACTTGGTCATTGTTGCACAAGACGCTGGCCGTTTCGCTGGATAAAGCGCTATGGAAGAAATCCCCGGTGATAGCTTCCGGAACATATAGCTTCGCCTCACACCGCGGCACCGGGGTAATATTACTTCCCAACGTGCGACAGCAACAAATATTCGCGCTTATGGTGCCGGGGCGGGTGAACATTGTGGGGCGGGGGGATATCCACGCCACATTGATCTGCGGTGCCAATGGCGTGATCACCGGCGACATTCAACTTGTTGGAAAAACAGGGGGATTTTTACAATTGCATCAGATTCCTCTGCTGCGGAGCGTTCTGGCGGGTAGTTACGGTCAAGCGCTGGCGGCGGCGATGGCTGATGATCTTCACGATTATCCATTTACCAAAGAGGATGTGAACGTGCGGATGACAAAATCAGGCATGACATTCACGATGGATTTTGTCCGCGGCCGGGGCAACCCCATGCACCTCAAGGCCCGAAAGGTGGTCATTGACGGGAAAACCATGATTTTCCGCGCGCGGGATCTCAAGACTGTGCATCTGATAATTCCGGTGGTACATCTGACGGCTCAAAGGCTGGTCGCGATTATCCAACGATTTTCGCAAGCGGCAAAAACGCGATAGGCTTTTGGCATCTCCGGCGCGTGCGGGCGGCGGCAACACGGTTCCGGTCACCGCCACGCCGCAGCTCTGGGCGTGGCAATTTTTCCGGGCAAGGGCAGAAATTTGCTAATGGAGGCCTAAATTCAGGGCTGAGTCTTGGTCTCCACAAAGCAAAAGCGGGTGAGGACACCCGCGGTCCCAGGGATGCCCGGAAAAATTGCCACACCCGCAGCTCTCCAGATCGACTTGCCAGACAGACTCTTGGGCGAAATCATGTTAAAATACTGCAATCGGCGGCGCGTGCCGACAGATGATTGCAAGGAGATGCTCCATGAATCCCCTACGATTTGTTTTATATGTTGCGGCCCTGGCGGGTCTGGCGGGGCTTGGCGGCTGCCTGCAAACACACAACGATGTTGTCATCAGCCAGCCCAAGCCGCTGGAGGTCAATGTTAATCTTAATGGCAAATTGACACTGGTGGTTCAGGACGCCAGCAGTGACATGGACTTTATTGCCGGCGATACGGGCCACGAAAAATCAAGCTCCCCAGCCACCGCGCCCGTCGCGCCTGGTAAGGCCTCTATAAAAACCTCTGTCCGGCCCAGTGTATATCTGATTCCGGCGGGGGCCGCGGTACGAATTATTTCCGTAGACGCAACAACGACGGGCCGTTCCGCCGATATCCTGGAGCACCTGCGGGCGGATTTCCCAAAAAATCATAAGCTGCTGGCCGCCCATCTGGTGGGGGAGGCTCATACGGGGTATATGCAGGCGCGGGCAACACTTACCCCTGCGCAGCAGGCGTTTGTAGCGCACGACAATCGATGGCGGAAACGGTTATACGAACTGCGGGCGGCGCAAACCGGGCAGCCAATTGCAACCATTGGCTTAATTTACTTCAAAATCAGGTTAAAATTTGTTCCGGTGGGCGCATGGGTGCAACACTATGATCAAACCACCGGTCAATGGATTTGGGTGCACTGGAAAAAGTAAGGCGGTATTCACTGCAAAAAGTCGGCGGCTTTTCGACATTTGTCCGCAAACTTGCTGGCTATCGGCTAAAAAAAACTCTAATATTAAGTGGCGATGTTCAAGATGGAGTTCACGTAATGCCTATTGGCGTTTTATTTGTAATGGCCCCGCCCGTCTGGGCGGCCAAAGGTTCAGGCAAGCCTTTTTCGAAAATCGACGGCCGTGAAATATTCATGCGCAGTATTGAGTTATATGCCAATCGCGATGCGGTCCAGCAGAGAATTTTGTGCGTGTTGCCGGACGATTTATCCCGCATTCAGGAAAAATATGGTGCACACCTGGCGTTTCAGGGCGTCGGCGCTGCCGCGGGGGGGCCGGATTGGTTTGGCGCGGTTCAGCGCGGCTTGGAAAAATCGAAACCAGAGATTGATACCATCATCGTTCATGATGCCTGCTGCCCGGCCGTTCCTTATACGGTTTTAGATGCGTTGGAGGAGGCTCTGGCAAAAACCGGGGCGGCTGCGGCGGTTGTGCCCGTTGGCGGCCCCATGATTCGCGCCCAGGATGGCAGACTGGGGCAACTGGCGGCTGATAAGCGGCTGGAACTTCTCCAGTCGCCGCAGATTTTTCGCCGCACCGTCCTGGAGGCCGCTTATGCCAGGCGTTCGGATGTGACCGGAGATTATGTCGATGATGCCACCTTGGTCAAACGGTGCGGCACCGAAGTGACAACCGTGGCGGGTTGGCGATTAAATATTCGCGTCGATCATGAGGAACTGATCAAACTGGGATCCGATGCGATTAAACATCTGCCCCGGGTGAAAAGTAATGCGCCGGTAAGTCCCTTTGATGAAGCGCAATGGTAAGGTCTCGGGTAATAGGCCGCAGAACTATCAGCCTATGGAATAAGGTTCGATGAGATTGCATAAATCTCATAGTTTTGGAGTATTATGGCGCAGCGCGTCGTATTTTTAATTACCGATCTGGACCTGGGGGGAATGCCACTGATTGTTCGGCGCATTGTTCGCGGTCTCAAAGAAGCAAAGCGGTGGAATCCCACGGTGGTAAGCATCAAGCCGCCGGGCATTGTCGCCCGATGGATTCGCCATGAGGGGGTTGAAGTTGTCGGATTAAATGCCCAAAGCACCCGCGATATTCAGGCGGTCCACCGCTGGGTGAAAACCCTGCGAACCATAAACCCCGCCGCAGTTATCAGCGTGTTGGTGCACGCCAATGCGCTGGCGGCCATCGCGGCACCTCTGGCCGGCCCAAGAATTTATTTTCAGTCGATCCATACGATTCAACCTGAACCCAAATGGCACTGGCGGCTCCAGGGATTAATATCGCGGCAGTGCCACGGCATTATTACCCCTTCGCAGGCGGTGCTGGATCGGGTCGGTCAGTTTGGCCGATTTCATCATGGCTATGTAATCCCCTTTGGTTTGGACTATGACACATTTGCCCTTGCCCAACCCATACCGGTTGCCGAACGCCCGTGGCCGGCGGACGCGGTTGCGGTAGGTTATATTGGCCGGTTTGATCCAGTAAAGCGGTTGGATTTATTGGTGCGAGAATTTGCGGAACTTCTGTTACGTGATTATCGCCGCTGGGGAAAACTATATCTGGCTTTAATCGGATATGGGCCGGAAGAAAACCCCCTCCGGGCGCTGGCCGCCCAATTGGGAATTGCGTCCCATGTCGTGTTTCCCGGAGCCACCGCTGAGCCGGCGCGCTGGTATAAGGCCCTGCGCGTATTGTGCATGCCCTCAATCGTGGAAGGCTTTGGGATGAATATCATCGAAGCCATGGCGTGTGGTACGCCGGTAGCGGTTTATCGTAGTCCGGCGGTTGAGGAGATTGTCACCGATCAGGAAACGGGGTTGCTGATAAATCCCGATCGTAACGGTTCAATGGCTGACGCAATTGCCCTGCTGATCGACAACCACGGCTTGGCCGACAAAATCCGGAAGCAGGCCCAGGCCTTGGTGATGGATCGCTTTTGTGCCCAGCGTATGGTCGATGGCTATCAGCGCGTGTTGGATCAAGCCATCGCTTCCGAAAGACCGGCGGTGGCTTAAAAGGTCCCCCGATAGCTTCGCGAAAATCTGCCGTTATTTTCCGTCGATCCGTCGGCTGTGCCGGTGGTGCCGCATTCGACGGCAGGGTGCGGCGGAAAATTATTGGGTGCTGTTTGTTAATAAGGCGGATGCGGATAAACTACCGATGTTTCATTGGATAACAGGAGTAAAAAGATGGGTCGAATCATTGCACCGTTCAAACCAACCCGTTCGGCGAGTCCCTGGCACGATGTAGACCCGGGCAGCGGCATGTTGCCTTCCGTATTTCATGCCATTATCGAAATTCCTCTGGGGGCATCCAATAAATATGAAATGGACAAAACGACGGGCCTGTTGAAGTTGGACCGGGTGCTTCACTCGGCGGTCTATTATCCCGCCAATTATGGATTTATACCTCAGACCATGGCCGATGACGGCGATCCGCTGGATGTACTGGTTCTGGGGGCCGAACCGGTCTATCCATTAACCATCGTGGAAGCACGTGCCATTGGTCTGATGACCATGAAAGATCAGAATGAAATTGACCATAAGGTAATTTCCGTACACGTCAACGACCCCGAATACAGCAGCTACAGCGATGTGCATCAACTGCCGCCGCATAAACTTTCAGTGCTGAAGCGCTTTTTTGAAGATTACAAGTCCCTGGAAAACAAGCGCGTGGTTGTCGATGATGTGCTGCCGGCGGAATACGCCTTTCCGGTCATTGAACAGTCCCTGATGATTTACAAAAAATGGCGCGCCGGCGAGGATGTCAGCCGCATGTTGCATGTGGCGTAATGCGTGCGGAGAAGTTAGGAGCTGGGAGTTAGAATATTTTAAAACGCTGACGCGGCTAATTTGCTTGTCTTTAGCAGCGGCACGGCTGACCCGCTGACGATGATCGGCTGACCGCCGACATTGTAAGCTGGCCCATGTACGCTCATTATGGTTACCGGCGTAGCTGTATCGGCGGTAGGGCGTGTTCGATTTCCACGCGCTGCGTTTCCAGCCAGGGCGGCAACATTAACTTTTTCCCCAGTTCCGCGACTGCCTGATCGGCGGTAAAACCGGGATGCACGGTAGCAATTTCAAACAGCACGCCGCCTGGCTCGCGGAAGTAAATGGAATGAAAATAACACCGATCCATCACCGGCGAAACATGCGGATAATGGGCCGCGATTTTTTCACGCCACGCCCCCTGTTGTGCATCATCGGGCGTGCGGAACGCAACATGGTGCACCACCCCGGCACCCAGCGTCCCGTGGCGAATATCCGGTGTGTGCACAAGATCAACAATCGTCCCCGGCCCATGGTCGTTGGTTCCCGCCTGATACCGCAGGCGGTTATCTTCGCTTCCCACAACTTGGTATTTCATGACATCGGTAAGTAATTGACTGGTAGCATCGGTTTTTCGCTCGGACAGAGTCACGCTGTGAATTCCGTAAATGGCCATGGGTTCAGGAACGGATTGGGCAACCCAGGGCTTGGCGGTGGAATTCGCCGATACATTTGCGCCAATAAGCTCCAACGGCATGCCATCGGGATCGAGAAATGTCAGGACTGGTTCGCCGAAACGCCGGCCCTCCAGTTGGCTTTCCACGCCATGTGCCGCCAACCGGTGCACCCAATAATCCATGGCGTCGGTCGGAACGGAGAAAGCGGTGGCTGTGACCTGCGGCGGACCGGCACGACCGCGCACAGCGCCGGGCCATGCAAAAAATGTCAGCACCGTTCCGGGACGGCCTGATTCATCGCCATAGTAGAGATGATAGCTGGCGGGGTCATCAAAGTTCACCGTAAGCTTCACCAGTCGCAGAGCCAGCACGTCACAGTAAAAATGGATGTTTTTCTGAGCATCGGCCGTGATTGCGGTAACGTGATGGAGTCCCGGTAACGTGCAGTCCGTTGAATTCATGGTATTTATCCGATCTAAAAACAGTCCTATGCCGGATGACAGGGGCCTTGTCGCCGGCCGCTTGGTTCCTTATTTTATTTTAGCACGGGTGAAACTATTTGGCACCTTGAGAAATGTAAGCGTCACCCGCAACCACTACCAGGCAACTGACGCAAATCCTGAACTTCGCGTTCAAATTTTGTACGTTTGCGGCGCTGGTCGAAGCGGTCAGTGGGCATTATCATAGCCATCAGCCTGACTTCATTGCGGAGAAAAACGGTGAAACGAAAAAGCTTATTATTTCCCTCCTACATTCGGCCCTTTGCGGTGTATTTTTGGGTCAGCGGATTGATGCTGCTGTCCGGACTGGCCGCCCGGGCCAATACCGATATGTTTAAGCCCATCGGCAGCGCTGCCCAGGTCATGCACATTAATGGCCGGGGATTTACCATTCATGGCAAGCATGTATTTATCTGTTCCGGAAGTTTTCATTACGCCCGGGTGCCGCGGGCCTTGTGGAAGGACCGTCTATTGAAAATGAAGCGTGCCGGCTTCAATACGGTGCAAACGTATGTCTTCTGGAATTTTCAGGAGCCTAAGCCAGGCGTATATGATTTTCATGGTCGGGCCAATCTCGATGCGTTTCTCAAGTTAATTCACAAAATGGGCATGTATGCGCTGGTTCGCTGCGGGCCTTATGACTGTGCGGAATGGGATGATGGCGGATATCCTTTGTGGCTGGCCTTTGAGAAAGGCGTGGTGGTGCGGGAGGATGATCCGGCGTTTATGAATCCGCTGCGGCAATTCTGGAATCGGCTGCTGCCGATTGTGGCGCGTAATCAGATTAACCATGGCGGCCCGGTCATCTTGGTGCAGTTGGAAAATGAAGATCCGCAGGGCTGGGGTACCGTTATACCTAATAGTTATTTCCGCGACTTGTACAACATGGCGCGGAAGCATGGCATACAAGTGCCGATGTTTTTCAGCGGCATGCATCACGGCTTTGACCCGGCCGGCCATAATCCATGGAATGATGCCACACGCACCAGCCCCTGGTACACCACCGAATTCTGGTCTTCCCGGACCTGGTATCACGGTTACGGTGCCATGCCCCGCCCCCAGCAAGTGCAATTAAACCGCGGCATCTGGAAGATCATTGCCTTCGGCGGATCAGGTTATAACTTTTATATGCTGGTGGGGAGCACCAATTTCTGGCTGTGGAATGACAATGAATTGGCGGCATGTTACGACTATTCCGCCGCCATCGGCCAAGGCGGTGATTTGCGGCCTATTTATTACAACATGAAAAGGGCCAATTATTTTGCCCGCAGCTTCGCTGATATTTTTGAAAACAGCGTGAACGCGGATGCCAAATATCAAGGATTCGCCCGGGGTGTGCGCGTGCTGGCCCGCACCGCGCCGGCGGGGACCATTGTGTTTCTGGATAATAGCACAGGGCAAGCCGCGATGGCCACTATGAAAAACGGCACCAAACTGCGCGTTGCGGAACGGGGAATTCGCCCGGTGGTGTTGAATGCCGCCCTGGGTAAAACCTGGAAAATTGCATCAGCTTATTCCCGCATCTTGGGCGTGCAGCATGAAAACAACATGACCACAGTTGTACTGTATGGCCACCCGGGACATCGTGCGGATATTTCTTTTGTCAGCAAGCGCATCGCACACATCGGTGGAGCTATGCGGCAAATCCGGCAGAGCAACGGCGATGTTTTCGGCGTCAGTGCGGTATTTCCATCAGGCCTGAAACCACGCGTTGCCACAGCCACCGTCGGCCGGCACATCCTTCGCGTGATTATTGAAAATCGCCCCATGGAAAAGCATACCTGGTTTATTTCCTCCAAAACCGGGTTCGTTGTCATTGTCGGCCCGGCTTATGCGGGACAACTCAAGAGCGTTGGCGGCAAGTGGACACTTTCCACCGATACGCCAGTAGGCCACTCCATCGCCGATGCTCTGGTATATGCCTCAGGGACTCGCCCGATTGTGTTGAAAGACACAGCCAGTTCAACCCCAGCACTTCCCGCACCCCCGAAGATTCATCACTGGCAAGGCACGGCCATCACCGGGCCTGCACAACTGAATTTCAAACCAACTGGTTGGCTGAAGTCTTCACAGCCGCTGTCCATGGGAGCCGATGGAATTTTAAGTCCATGGTGCTGGTATCGCGCGGTGGTCAAGAGCCGCGACGGTGGAAAATGTCAATTAAATCTAAGCCATGTGTCTAATCTGGCGTCCATTTTTGTGAACGGTAAATATTCCGCTACGGTGACTCACGTCGGAAGCGTTCCGGTTACATTGCATGCCGGGCGCAATGTGATCGCGATTTTTACCGCCGAACATGGCAGAACCAAACTTTATAATTATCTCGGCCCCCTGAATAAAGTTCTGGCGAAAGGAATCTGGGGCAATGTGACGCTTGAACAGGCACCGCTAAGGACAATTGCGCTGCGAACCTGGCAGGTTAAGCCTTTATCCCGCAACTTCGCCGCCGATGTAAAAACAATTCAGCAGGCGGATTACGCCGATGCCGGTTGGCAACGCGTTTCCACCGGAACAGATTATTTCCATGGCCGCGTCGGTTTTGCATGGTATCACCTGGTATTGCCGGAAATCAGCAACGCCGCCACAGCCCTTGTCACATTTACCGATGTCGATGATAACGGCACGGTATTTGTTAATGGCCATAAAATATTAACCCACAAAGGTTTCGGCCGGGAATTTCACGTGGCGTTGGGAAAATACTGGAACAAATCCGGCTCTAATAATCTGGATGTTCTGGTGCAGAACACCTCCGGTGCCGGCGGAATTATGGGATCAGCCGCCATACAGTTATTCGCCCCCAACGGAATTTGGCGCGTGACCCCATGGCAAATGCACGACGGGTCCGGCCTTAATAAATCCGACATTGCATGGACGCCCGTGACCGGTTCTGCCACGCACAATGGCCCGCCACGCTTTTTCAAGGGCGAGTTCAATTGGACGCGCGGCAACTATGCCCATAGTGTCCTGCGCA